>NZ_CAJSYK010000018.1:0-59358 GCF_910574135.1 Anaerostipes faecis
CTTTTGACACCCTAATCTTCATAGGAAAGTTCTACGACCTTCCCTATGAAATAAAAACGCTCCGCGGTTTGTGCACAGATGCGTAAGGAAATTATTTGCCTGCGGCAAATTGCATCTGGCACGCAAAGTTGTCAGGCCCCTCAAAGATTGAGGGGTTGGGGAGTTGAAGTGGGCTTGCCCACTTTGTTCATGTGTCGATATGATGTATAATGAAATGGATATATTAGGAAGACAGCAAAAGATATAGGGGAGGTAGCGGACAATGGGGATTCTCGATGTTTTATTGTCATCTGCTGTGATTGTAGCATTGATAGAATACATTTCTAAAAATAAGTCTAATAATATTCAATACATTACCAGTGCCAGAAGTGAGTGGAGAAAAGACATGAAACAGACAGCCTGTAATCTGTATCAGGCAGACAGAGAACATATTGGAGAAGTGTTTGCAGAGCTAAAGGTCAATTTAAATGGATATGGATTCCTCGTCAGTGAAAGTTATTACAAATAACAGTATCGGGCGCAGCATGATTGAAGCGGTACAGATGATCTACGGTGACTGCCCGAATATTGCCTGCATAGGACTGAAACTTTCTTGTATCTCCGATTATGATCGAATGTGCGGAAAACTGGTGGAGACGGTATACTTTTGACGTGGCGGATGAGGTATTTAAAATTGTTACAAAAAAATATCCTGAGATATTAATTTAGAAAACATCTGTAACTGAACATACGGATCAATGATGAAAAAAACCGGGATTTGCTCACCGGTTTTTTTGTTTTTAAGAATGGAAGCATTTTCTGAATAGAGAAATTCCTAGACTTGGCAAGTGAAAAAGTCAGGAGAATTAAACAAAAAAAGATCGAAAAAAGGTTAAAAAATTAACATAGTTACCAGAGGCTGTATACAATCACTTGAATTATTTGTATAAAATACTGTACAATTATATCTGTCATTTTTTTAACGATTTTTTAGAACAAATGTAAAAGCTTATGTTTCAAAAAAGTCTACTTCGACATTTGTTCAACGAAATTGCATTGATAAAGATTTAAGATTTTGATAGAGTTATTGCATGATAATTAATACAATCTATGGCATCATGGGATGGACATTAATACAAACAGGAGAAAACATATGAAAAAGATAGTGGATGATTGGAGATTGATTTACAAATGCTGCAGCTTATATTATGAAGATGATATGAAGCAGCAGGATATCAGCGATTACCTTGGGATTTCCAGAGCAACGGTTTCAAGAATGCTTCAGAAAGGCAAGGAAAGCGGGATCGTAAGAGTCGAAGTCATCAATCCGGTACAGTTTTCGTATGGCAAGCTGGAAAAGGCATTGGAACGGAAATATGGTTTAAAGGAAGTTGTGGTAGTGGAAAGCAGCCCGCTGGACACAAAGACAGATTCGATTTCCAGGCTGTATGAGAAGGCGGCACTGTTTCTTTCACAGTATTTTAAGGACGGGGATTACATAGGTGTTTCTATGGGATTCACCCTGCACAACGTAGCCCGCACCAACCGTGCATTTTCTAAGGAGAATCACTATATGTTTGTCCCGATCCTCGGTGGAGTAAGCCAGGGAACCGTTTCCAAAGTAGACGTGCAGGCCAACCAGATCGCAAAGGAATTTGCAAAGAAATTCGGCGGGACTTACACCCAGTTCCTTACACCTGCGGTTTTTTCTGAACGGAAGGTCATGGAGTACTTTTTGAAAGAGAAATCTGTGAACTATATCTTTGAAGACTTCAAGAAGCTGGACACTATTGTCATGGGAGTGGGTATCCCGGAAAGCGGAGGCTCCACTCTCATTCAGGCGGGTTATCTGACCAAGGAGGAGATGGATCAGTATGTTAAGCAGGGAGTTGCAGGGGACATTGCCCTTCAGTTCTTTGACAAAGAAGGGAATGCGGAACCGTTTCAGCAGTTTAATGAGAGAGTTGCAGGAATGACATTTCCTATGATCAAAAAGATCAGAAACCGTATTGCCATCGCAGGCGGAGCCAACCGGGCCGAAGCCGTAAAGGGAGCCATACGCGGAGGATATGTCAATATGCTGATCACAAATAACGAATGTGCTGAGAAGCTGTTATGAGAAAGGGGTACATTTAAAGATGCAGGGAATTTCGGTGTTTTTATTAGTTATCTTTGTATTGTTTGTTGTTCAGGCTGTCGGAGGATATTTTCAGGTGAAGGATTACCGCAGAGCGGTGAGGAGAGTTCATCAGCTTGGAAACGTCGGGATCGGCCAGAAGAAGGGAAGATTTCTCTCGGGGAATATTGTAATGATCGCGTGCGACAGCAGTGGGATCATCACAGGCGGAGAAATCATGGAGGGACTAAGTTTTCTCACGAAGTTTAAGCCCATTTCCAAAATTCTCGATAAGGAGATGGTAGGGACGAGTATTTATGAGCACCTGGATGTATTCCGGGGAATGGATAAGAAAAGAAGAAAATATTACAAAGGATATATCCGGGCACTGGAGGCTCTGGATATGCGGCTTCAGGGAACGACCCTTTAGTATTACTTTGGAATATATATATAGACTGACAAGATTGCAAAAAGAAGACTGACTGAACTTGTTTTGAGGGCCCAAAAGCATGTTTTAGATTGGTTTTTCTTTTTTGGAAATTTTGTCTGACAATATTTTATATATATAGGAGAAATTGATATATCTCAATTAAGAAGGAGGAGAAAATATGGAAATCATATCTAACGCTGCCAACGGATTTATTAAGCTATTCCAGGAGGGCGGTACCACATTTATGGGATGGGTGACAGGAATCATCCCGCTGGTTGTCTGCCTGATGACAGCCGTTAACTCAGTGATCAAGCTGATCGGAGAGGAGAGGGTGGAACGCTTCGCACAGAAGCTGACCAGATTTGCAGTACTTCGCTATACACTGCTTCCGATCATCGCGGTGCTGTTCTTGGGAAACCCGATGTGCTATACCTTCGGACGTTTCGTAGAAGAAAAATATAAACCTGCTTATTATGACTCCTGTGTAAGTTTTGTACACCCGGTTACCGGACTTTTCCCACATGCAAACCCCGGCGAACTGTTCGTATACACCGGTATCTCAGCCGGTATCACGAAGCTCGGTCTGTCCATTGGAGGACTTGCCGTGAGATACTTTATCGTCGGTGTGATCGTCATTCTGATCCGCGGATTGCTGACGGAACAGATTTACTTCAGAATGACTGGAAAAGCAAACAAATAATCTGTGGGAGGAGGAAAGAGTATGTATAAAACAATTACGATTAAAGCCGGAGACGGCGGTTGGGGAGGCCCCCTGACAATTACTGCAACTGAAAAATGCCATAAGATTTTAAGTGTAACCGGCGGAGGGATTCATCCGGTGGCACAGAAAATTGCAGACATGACTGGCGGAGAAGCGTTAGACGGATTTAAGACAACAGCGCCGGACGAAGAAGTGCTGGTAGCGGTAGTAGACTGCGGAGGAACCGCAAGATGCGGCGTTTACCCAAAGAAAGGTATCTTTACCGTCAACCTGATGCCGGTAGGGCAGGCAGGACCGCTTGCACAGTTTATCACACCGGAGATCTACGTATCCGCAGTGACAGAAAAATGTATCGTGGAATCTGACTATAAAGGTGTTACAGAGACAGCCAAACCGGCAGCCGCAGATAACGGGCCGAAATCCAAAGACCAGGCGAAAGAAGAGATCGCAGCTGCAAACAGCGGCAAGAAAGAAGGAATCATCGTGAAGATCGGAAAAGGCGTTGGAAACGTAGTCAGCAAGTTTTTCCAGGCCGGCCGTGAGACCATCGAGATGATCATCAAAAACGTGCTGCCATTCATGGCATTTACAAGTACCCTTCTGGGTATCATCAGTGCCAGCGGACTTGGAAATGTCATCGCAAAGACGATCTCCCCACTGTGCAGTACCCTGCCTGGAATGCTTGGTATCTCTTTCGTGTGTGCCCTGCCGTTCTTATCCCCGATTTTGGGGCCTGGAGCCGTTATCGCACAGGTAGTCGGAACTCTTTTGGGAGCACAGTTTGCTCTTGGAAACATCCCGCCGCAGTATGCACTGCCGGCATTGTTTGCTATCGATGCGCAGGTAGGTGCCGACTTCGTGCCGGTTGGACTGAGTCTTGGAGAATCAGAGCCGGAGACCATTGAAATGGGTGTTCCAGCTGTGCTGTTCTCAAGGATCGTAACCGGACCTTTGGCCGTATTGATCGCATTTGCATTCAGTATTGGAATGTATTAAGAAATATAGAACCAAAAATGGAGGGTAGAGACGAACATATGAAATATCAGTCAACCATCACAGGCTTAGGGCCGGACGCATTAGCGTTTCTCTCGGATGCCGATATGAACTTTATCATTATCTTTAATGAAGATGCTCCGCCGGAACTTGCTGAACTGTCAGTTTTACATACAAAGGCGGAACTTACAGAAGAACCTGCGGCAGGAGATACCATGACGATCTGCGGCAAAGATTTTAAGATCAGCGCTGTGGGCAGTGAAGCGCCGCATACCTTAAAGGAACTTGGACATTGTACATTAAGCTTTAAGGGCGGAACCGAGGCAGAACGCCCGGGATGCATTATGCTGGAAGGCAATGCATTGCTGCCGGAGGACTTGAAAGCCGGCGGTACTATTGAAATCAGGTAACAATCTAACAATCATACATAGAATTTAAGGAGATTGATGTTATGTTAAACATGGACAAAAAACTAATCAAGAGACAGGAAGAAGGAAAGATCATCAAGACTGGTATCGTAGGTGCCGGCCAGATGGGACGCGGAATGGTAACCCAGATGGTCTTAATGAACGGTATGATGCCGGCCATCGTTTCCGACATTAAAGTAGAAAACGCAGTCAATGCATTCAAATATGCAGGTGTAAAAGATGATGATATTGCAGTGGCAAAAACTCTTGCTGATGCAAACGCAGCTATGGAAGCAGGGAAATATGTAGCTTGTGAAGATGCAAACTTCGTATCCCAGGCGAACTTAGTAGAGTGTGCCATCGACGCAACTGGAGTGCCGGATGTAGGTGCAAAAGTCGCAACTGACGCAATGAAGAACAAAAAGCATGTGGTTATGCTGAACGTTGAGACTGACGTAGTCATCGGACCTTACTTAAAGAAGATGGCAGAAAAAGAAGGGGTTATCTATACAGGATCCGCAGGAGATGAGCCGGGAGCTGTCATGGAACTTTACAGCTTCGCAAAGGCAATGGGAATGAATGTAGAAGTCATGGGTAAAGGAAAGAACAACAAGCTTGACTACGACTGCAACCCAGACACTGTATTAGAAGAAGCAACCAGAAGGGTCATGAGCCCGAAGATGCTGTGCGCATTCAAAGACGGAACAAAGACTATGGTAGAGATGACCGCAATGTCCAACTACACAGGATTAGTGCCGGATGTGATCGGAGGACACGGACCACAGACTGCTCCTGGAACAGAAGGTATCAAAGAATTAAATGATATCTTAAAGCTTAAGAAAGACGGCGGAATCTTAAACAAACATGGGGTTGTTGAATATGTAAACGGAGTAGCACCTGGAGTCTTCGTAACGGTTTCTACACCAAACGAAGAGATCGCGTACCAGATGGCATACCATAGCATGGGACCCGGACCGCTCTGGACCTTATACCGTCCATACCACTTATGTAACTTAGAGACACCGCTTACGGTAGCGAAAGCAGTCATCGACGGAGAGGTTACCTGTGTGCCGATCGACGGGCTTGTATCTGAGTGTATCACAAGAGCGAAGATCGACCTGAAAGCAGGCCAGACTATCGACGGAATCGGAGGATTCACAACACACGGATCTATCGCGGAAGCAAAAGAATCTGATGCGAAGGGATACGTACCGTTTGGACTTGTGACAAACAAGGCAGTGATGAAGAGAGATGTGAAGAAGGGTGAACTTTTGACATACGATGATGTGGAATTAGATAAGTCTACGCTGATCTACCAGCTGAGAAAAGAGCAGGACGCAATGTACGGAAGAAACGTTTTATAGTTTAACAGCTAGGAACAGAAAGAAGATGTCCCGGAGGTCTGTGTTCGTTTGACGGACCTGACCTTTGAGACATTCTCAATTAAGGAGGAAAGAGAAGATGCTTGTAACTTCAAAGGAACTGTTTAAAAAAGCGCAGGAAGGGAAATTCGCGATCCCTGCACCAAACTTTATTGATCTTGAGTCTCTCCGCTGGCATGTGGAAACAGCCGAAAGACATAATCTCCCGCTGATCCTTGCACTGGCTGAGGCACATATCGGAGAAAACATTACATTAGAAGACGCTGCTTTGGTAGGAAAGAAATATGCCGAGGAAGCAAAAGTACCGGTTGTACTTCATCTTGATCACGGAACTACACCGGAAGTGATCAAAAAGGCAATCGATCTTGGATTTTCATCTGTCATGATTGACGCTTCACAGGATACTTTTGAAGAAAATGTAAGAAAAACTAAGGAAATCATTGACTATGCACATCCAAAAGGAGTGGTAGTTGAAGCAGAGATTGGTCATGTAGGAGCCGGTGAAAACTATGAGAACCATGAGACATCAGATTCTCAGTATACAACGGTAGAAAAGGCAAAGAAGTTTGCCGAGGAGACAGGCGTGGATTCACTTGCAATCTCCATCGGTACAGCACATGGAATGTATAAAGGCATTCCGGAAATTAATTTTGACAGACTGAAAGAAATCGCCGCGGCTGTTGACACTCCGCTTGTCCTTCACGGAGGATCTTCTTCAGGAGATGAAAACTTAAACCGCTGTGCAACAAATGGAATTACGAAAATCAATATCTTCTCTGACCTGTTAGTGGCGGCAAAAGAGGAGATTGACAATAATAAACCGGAAACGTATCTGGATGTAAAGGCATTGTCAAAACAGGGAATGCAGAAATGTCTGGAACACTACTATGCAGTATTTGAAACAAGGGAAGCTTAATTTCCAAGCTGTAAGGAGGAAAATCAATTATGACCGTATATAAAGAACAAATCAGCCTAGACTCTCATGGCACGACACCGACTTACCTGGATATCACCCCTCAGGTAAAGGAAGCAATCAAAAACAGCGGGATCAAGAGCGGAACCTGCACCGTCATCTCACCTCATACAACCTGTTCGGTTTTCTTTGAAGAATTTGTACACGATTACAATGAGGCAGGAGATGAGTTCCTTCAGGAAGACTTAAACAATGTACTTGAAAAGATTATTCCGAACCAGGATTCTAAAGAGCTCTACATTTATCCGGGAGAAAAACATTATGAGGCCGTGGAGGCATGGCCGAACGCTGCAGAATATCTTCCGGACGGGGACAGAAAAGCCCTCTGGAACTGTGATGCTCATCTAAAGGCTACTATGCTCGGCTCCAGCCAGGTATTTGACGTAGAAGACGGAAAATTAGGCGTCGGTTCCACCGGATATGTTTACTTTGTAGACTTTGACCGCACACGTGCCCGCACAAGAAAATGCAAGATCATTGTAATGGGTGAATAAGAAGGGATGGCATGAGCATGAAGAAAGAATTGAGAGTACCATTTTTAATTGTCAATCCGAAAGCATATATTTATGGAGAAGAATCCTTAGAGCTTGCAAAAGTCTGTGACCAGCTTGCTGAGGAATATGACATTGATATTATTTTTACAGGACAGCATGTGGACTTAAAACAGATCGCACAGGAGACGAAGAACCTGATCGTTACAACACAGCATATGGACGGATTAGTTCCGGGAAGAGGAATGGGATTCATCCTTCCGGATGCGCTGAAAGCAGCCGGAGTGGACGGTGTGATCTTAAACCACGCAGAGCATCCGCTTTCTATGTGTGACCTGGATAAGACCATCAAACGTGCAAATGAACTGGATATGATCACGATTGTGTGCTCAGATTCAGTGGAACAGACAAGGGCGGTTGCAGAGCTTGGACCTGATGTTATGATCTGTGAACCTACCAGCCTGATCGGAACAGGAAGCACAAGTGATGACGCATACATAGAAGCTACAAATGAAGCAGTGAAGTCAGTAAATCCTGATATCAAGATCATTCAGGCTGCCGGAGTCAGCACAGGGGATGACGTATACAGAGTCGTAGTGGGTGGAGCTCACGGAAGCGGCGGAACAAGCGGAATCCTGAATGCTCCTAGCAGAAAAGGAAAGATTGAAGAAATGCTTCAGGCGCTTGTAAAGGCGAAAAAAGAAATCTAAGAATCAAATATAATACCATCATGAATAAATCCTCAGAAAAGTTCCGTATCCTGAAAAGATACGGGACTTTTTTGAGCATGCAAGGAATTGTTTTTTTATAAGATTTGCGGTATGATCCATATATAAGGAATCGTCCTGCTTTCGGAAAGGATTTTTTATGTTATCTTTATTCCTGTCTTGCTTATTTCCGAGGCGCTGCCCGATCTGTCAACATATCTTAAAAAACCAGCAAAGTCTTATTTGTCCAAAATGCTGTCAGAGAGTCGTCTTTGTGCAGGAGCCGGCCTGTTTTTGCTGTGGAAAACCGCTTGAAAAAGACGAAACGGAATACTGCAGTGACTGCAGAAAGCATCCGAAGACATTTCAAAAAGGGATGGCACTGTGCGTATACAATGATGAAGTGAGGGATTCCCTTGCGGCGATCAAATATCAAAATCATAAGGAGTATGCAGACTTTTATATTATGGAAATAAAAAAGAGGAAATTAAAGCAGCTGAAAGATTTGGGAATTGATCTGATACTGCCTGTTCCGCTCCACAAGAGAAAAAAGAGACAGCGGGGATTTAACCAGGCGATGCTGTTTGCAGAAGGCATTGGAGAAATGCTCCATGTACCGGTCAGTGACTGCGTGCTGTTTAGAACCAAATATACAAAGCCTCTGAAGTCGTTAAATCCAAGGGAGCGTCTGGTATCTATGGAACACAGTTTCTGGGCTTCGGATGAGGTGAAAGGAAAGAGAATCCTCTTGGTAGATGATATTTATACCACAGGGGCCACTGCGGAAAGCTGTACGAGAGCTTTGAAAGCGGCAGGTGCAGAAAATGTGTGGGTGTTTTGTGTGGCAATCGGATATGGAATATAAAGGGCTAAAGCAGACGATATAAATCCTGATTGGATTCTATGATCCAGTCTATGTGAGCCACGCAGATTGCTATTTTTAATATCCTTATAGATACTATATATTTAAGTAGTTTTATGATTTAAAAATCACTCATTTTACCACGGATTTACCACGATTCAATGAGCCTTGATATGACGATAATATCAACCTGCATACTGATTTTACTGCAATGGACTTTCACTATAGAATACGGGCATGTCCGTCATACTGAAAAAGCTCGTACAAAACATATAGTCTGTACGAGCCGATTAAAGCCCTCCCACAACGGTTATCAGCTTTTACGTGATTTCCTTACCGCAAATGAGCCAGCAAGCAGACCAAGAGAAACTATCATCAGCGCAAGCCATGCCGTTATATTGGCGGTATCGCCAGTCTTAGGGTTGTCAGATGCTGTCAGCTTATCCGTATTTGCTGGTTTCTTATCTGTATCAGTGCCAGTTGGCTTCTTGTCGGTGTCCGTTGCTGGCTTTTGTGTTTCTTTTTCCTTGATGGTAACAGTAATTGCCTTTGTGACGGAAGCTCCCTGACTATCTGTTGCCTTGTAAATTACTTTGTATGTTCCAGCTTTTGAAGTATCTACGTTATTGCTGATAACCTCAATGCTCTTTGTAATATCTCCGTCCTCTTTGTCTGTAGCCGTAACGTTCGCCTTTGCGTCGAATTTATCACCAATGGTTAAAACTACATCATTTGCTTTGATGGTAGGAATGCCATTCCATTTTGCATATAAAGTAATATCTTGCGTAATCGGTGTCTTAAAATCAAATACCTTTGTACATTCTTTATTCGTATACCACCCAACAAAGCGATAACCTTCTCGAGTTGTTTCAGGTTCACTAATTTCCTTGTTGTATTCAGCATTTGTTTCGTTTACTTTAGAACCGCCATTTGTATCAAAGATTACCTGATGAATCGGGCATACTATACTTTCCCCATTAACAACCTCATAATGATCGTTATCATCTGGTGTAAATGTCCATTTATAGGCAGTTCCAGCCTGTACCGTTTGATTTCCATTTTCCCACGTAAATGTTCCAGTGACTGTTTTTCCAATCTTATTTTTCATTGTTCCACTGAGTTGAACATCTGACAACGTCTTTCCACTTTCAATGAAATTAAATGTAGGACATCCTTTTGGACTACCCTTAATAATTCTATAACGACGTGATACATAACAATAAGTCTTTGTATAGTTATTATATCCATTCACAACGAATGAGTAGACACCTAATTCTTTTGGAGCAATTGCTTTTAAAGCATCTGTAGTCAGTTCCGTATTTTTAACTTTAGTTAAGTGTGTACCACTAAAGGCTGTTCCCTCCTCAACTGCATGAAAATGAGCAGTAAATTGTGTGATCGTGTTAGTAGTGGTTTCACCCTTGGTATATAAGGTAGTTAAATCTCTCGTAGTAGGAACAATGCCTTCACCAGCATATTCATACTCTTGACGCTCATCAAAGGTGTCTAATGGGTTCTCATCTCCCTCAAGATACATATCTACCTCAACCATACCCTTTTCATAACAAGTGACATATAATATAATTGTATCTTCTGGTTTCCAATTCGTACCAACAGTAGTGAAACGATAGTTTGGATTCTTTAGTTTCATTTTTACACGAATACTATGAGGATTCCCCTTTTCATCAATAGTTGGATGAGTTGGTAAAGTATCAGTAGTAATTTGGTTATCACTAACATCATTTACATAGGTATATTCCACATCGCCGTCTGCTCCCATACCAGGTTTAAGTGTAATCTTTGACTTAGAAGTATCTGCTTCATAAGTACCAGATTCTCCATCTTTCTCTTTTACTGGATAGAATCCTAAAATATCACTAATCTTAGGTGCTGTCCCATCTTCATTTAATGAATATACAATATATGGTCGACCGTCTTCTGTTTCATCTGGTGAACCATAGATAATTCTCATAGGAGTTACTTCTATATTGACCGTTAGGGTTCCAGTACTGCCATGGTCATCTGTAGCAGTGGCAGTGATGGTAGTTTTACCAACCTTATTTGCCTTTAGCTTTTTACCCTCAATAGAGACAATGGTTCTATCGCCGGATTCCCAGTTGGAAAGAGTGACATCAGCAATGGTCGGAAGCGCCTTAGTAGAGCCATACTCCATGGAAACATCATCCGTTTTCAGTTCGATCCACTTGGCGTAGTAGGTTTCGCCTGTTGTTGGCATGGTAACTTTATCGCCCCAATCGTTGTTTGTGCCGTCTTTGGTGTACCAGCCCTTAAAGATGCTACCCGATTTAGAAGGGACGGCCAGCTTTCCTTGTTCAAATACTGTATCGTCAGCAAAAGTACCGCCATTGGTAACCGCAAGAGCAGTTTTAGTTGTATCAAAGCCATTTGATGTCGAAGCTAAATTACTAGAATTCTGTAGCATTAATGCAATTAAAGATTTATTGCCCAAATAAATCATGCTGTTCGACGACATTCCTTTAAATATCTGATTATTGGCATTTATTCCTTGAGGAATATTCTTTACTGACGACGGGATGTAGGCAGCTACCAGTGAAGAAGCTCCGTAAAACGCTTTAGAACCGAGTGTAGTGAGTTGATTGGGCAGTATCACTTTTTCTAAACTTGAACATCCTTCAAATGCTGAGTTCTCAATTTGAATAACAGAATCAGGAATAAAAAGAGAAGACAGTTTCGAACAGTTTTTAAATGTATCTTTGTTTATTTTTATAAAGTTTGAATTATCAGGAAGCGCAATCTTTGTAAGGTCGCTGCAGTTCATAAAAGCCTGAGCTCCTATCGTTGTTATCGTATTTGGCAACTGTATTTCTTTTAACGACTTACACTCCTGAAATGCTGAAGTCCCGATTTCAGTAATAGCTCCCTTGAAAACTACCTCCTCAATATTTGTTTTGCCAAAGGCATAGGTGGGAATCGAAGTAACCCTACTCGGAACAGAAAGACTTCCTGACAAAGAACTATTATAAAAAGCTTGTTCTTCAATAGTTTCTAAATTTTCAGGAAGATTAATTGAAGCAATAGCAGAGCCATAAAAAGAATCCTTACCTATCCTAAGAAGTGAAGAAGGCAAACTTACTAGTTTCAGATTTTTATAGTTTTTGAAAGACTTCGCTCCTACAGAGGTAACTCCACTTTCAATTACAACTTTTTCAATTTGGTTAGAATAGGCATCCCACTCTGGTGCACCGCTGTTGATATTATTAGGATATCCAGTATACGCATCTCCCATAGGACCAGAACCAGAAATAATAAGAGTATACATGTTTTCGCTTGAAGTAGATGAGTCAAGTCTCCACGTCACAGTATTCGTATATCCATTTATAGAATATGGTCCACAATTTCCGCGTATAGTATCATTGGACTGTGGTGTAATCTCTGCTTCTGGTTCAGTTTCCGCAATACTACGGTTCATTATTTCAGAACCGCTCTCTGTTTTTGTGTTCACATCATCTTCGCCCGTTGTGTCTGTATTTTTGGTATCGTCCGTTGTTGCACCAGTCGTATTATCTGTCGTAGAGTCAGCTACATTTTCCTGCGCTATGGTATCATCATTTTCCTGTGCGAAAGCAAGATTAGACTGTACACCAAATAACATACATAAGACAAGCACACAGGCAAGTATGCTTTTTAATTTTTTTAGCTTCATCTTATTTATCTCCTTTTTTATTTTTCATATTTGTGGAGGTCTTGAACCAGACAGGGCAAATCCTACATCTCCATGAGCCATTGTTTCTCTGGTTCGCTCTCCCGATTTCTCATTATGAAAAATCTTCGTTTTGCCGTTATCTCGTTTTCCCCCTCCCCTCAATGTAGATTTATGATATTCACATCAGGATAAATGGATTGAATGGTTAGAAGTACACACGGCACAAAAAGCAGACTTTTTGTGCCGTGTGTGTTATCATTTAGTATAGGATAATTTTGGATAAAAATAGCGGTTTTAAACTTAAATCAGTACAAAAAAACAAAGTTTAGAAGTGGCAGAGAAAGTCTACTTTTTATGCCTTTTGTTGTTGGTAACGGGCTATCCACCTCGCAAACGTAGTGTGATGAGTGTTTAGTCGTCGTCCACCCTCACGCATACTGATTTCCCCAGTTTCCCACAGTTGATAAATTTCTTCAAATTGCTCTGGGAAATCATGCTTTGGTCGTCCAAATTGTACGCCTTTTTCCTTTGCGATACGTATTCCTTCCGCTTGCCTTTGCTTCGTATTCTCTCTTTCTATCTGGGCGACATAGGAAAGTATCTGCAATACCAAATCTGCTATGAATTTTCCTGTAACGCCATTCACTTGATTTCTGGTATCAAGCAGAGGGAAATCCAATACAATCAGTTCAATGTCTTTTACTCTTGTTAGATAACGCCATTGCTCCAGTATTTCATCATAATCACGTCCCAGACGGTCTATGGACTTAATATAAAGCTCGTCGCCTGCTTTCAGTTTCCTCACCAGCCTTTGATAATTCTTGCGTATAAAATCCTTTCCTGATTGTTTATCAATATACATCTGCTTCTTTGTCAGTCCAATTTCCTGCATGGCTTCCACCTGCCTTGCGATATTCTGGTCTTTGCTTGAAACTCGGATATATGCGTATTTCGCCATAATAAATTCCTCCTTTGTTATTATCCACAAAGGAGATTATAATCAAGGTATTAGGATAAAAGATGAATAAATAGCAGGGGACAGCGTGCAGACTTACAAAAAATGCACGCTGTTAAAAATCTATCCTACAATCTTCCAGTTACTATCCTTATGTAACACAACCTCAAACTGTGATACCTGCGTAGCCTTTGTCTCATTACCCATATACTTCACAGCTTCTTTGACTTCCACATGGCTGTAAACATTCTGCCATTCTATTCCTTTCTTCCTCTTGATTATCTCAGCACAGTAAAAAAAGCCCGATCATTATGCAACACATTGGAATAGAGTATTTAAAAGAAACAGGAAAAGAGGAAGAATTAAAAAGTAAAAATATCATTCCCGATTAACCACCCACAAAAAAGTGGGTAATTAACGTTTCTTTAAACTCTTGCTATCATTACCATTGAAAATCATAAACATAATGGGAGGTATACAAATGATTATTTCAAGCAGTGGTATTGATAACGGTTTTATTAAAAAAGAGCATGGCAGATATGGAACACAATTTAACCAAAATAATGTTCCTACTTACTCATTACCATTTAAAATTGAAGATGAACCAAAAGAAACGGTTTCATTTGCTTTTATTTTACTAGATAAAGACGCATATCCAGTTACAGGCTTTATCTGGGTACATTGGATTGGTGCAAATTTGACAAGGCATGAATTGAAAGAAAATGAAAGTCAAACGGCAGTTGACTTTATTCAAGGTGCAAATAGTTGGATAAGTGTACAGGGAAATCAACAATCAATAGAGTTATCAAGTTGTTATGGTGGTATGACACCACCTGATAAGTCACATACATATGAGTTGCATATTTATGCGTTAGATAAAATCCTTGATTTGAAGAACGGTTTCTTTCTCAATGAGCTGTATGAAAGTATGGAAGGACACATACTAGATGAAGCAATTCTAAAAGGAATATATGAAAAGTAAAATATTATGATTGGATTAAGAGCTATCAAAACAGTAATTTCTGTATTCCTGTGTTTTGTGATAGACGGTTTAAGGGGGATAGTGTTTCATTTTATGCTGTCATTGCTTCAATATTATGTATGCAATCAGATATGGAAAGTAGCCTTATTGTAGCCAAAATCGAGAAATCGCTACAATTATCGGAGGAATAGAGGGAATGTGCTTTTTGATAGTAGAAAGAATGTTCAGACCTATAAGTTCCGAAATTATAAGGGAATTAATTTTGTCTATTACCCTTATACCAATTATCTATTTATCAGTGGTCTTAAAGCAACAGAAAGGAACTTTTTTAATGTGTGTCGTATTTTTGTGTGTTACAGTAACTCACAATACCGATACAAGTCCCCTAGCATTTGCTATAAATAGAATTGTTGATACATCACTTGGGATAAGTGTTTTTCTATACGGTAAAATGTTTGAAAATATAATAATTATGCGGATAATCGAAAATAAGATATAAAATTTCATTTAATACAATTTAATGTTTTGAAACCTTTCCATAAATCTCAAGGTAGAAATCTGCCTGGTTCCCTGATATAATAAAACGTCAGGATTGCTGACCATTTTATTGATAGAAGGGACTTTGTAATGGAATTGACAAAAGAAATCGGAGAAGCACTGCTTTTCTGGTATGACCATAATGCAAGAATCCTGCCCTGGCGGGCGGACAAGAATCCATACCGCATCTGGGTTTCTGAGATCATGCTCCAGCAGACCAGAGTGGAGGCAGTGAAGCCCTATTTTGACCACTTTATGGAGGAACTGCCGGAGGTAAAGGATCTGGCAGAAGTGGATGAAGAAAAACTTATGAAACTGTGGGAGGGGCTGGGCTATTATAACCGGGCCAGAAACTTAAAAACCGCGGCTCAAACCATCGTAAAACAGTATGATGGAAAACTTCCGGATGACTATGATAAACTGCTTTCGTTAAAAGGGATCGGTATGTACACGGCGGGAGCCATCGCCTCTATCGCTTATGACATCAGAGTTCCGGCCGTTGACGGAAATGTGCTGCGTGTTATGGCAAGGCTGCTGGGAGATGATTCCGATATCCTGAAAGAAAAAACGAAAAAAGAGATGGCAGAGAAAGTCATGGAGATCATGCCGGATCAAAGGGCCGGAGATTTTAATCAGGCGCTGATCGAACTGGGGGCCATTGTCTGTGTGCCTAACGGAGAGCCGAAATGTTGTGACTGTCCATGGGACACAGTTTGTACCGCATACAGAGAGGATCTGATCGACAAGCTGCCGGTGAAGAAGCCGAAAAAGAAACGGAAGATAGAAAAGAGGACCGTGTTCGTCATCGAGACGGACGGCATGGTAGCTCTTCATAAAAGAGAAGAGAAAGGTCTTTTGGCGGGACTGTGGGAATTTCCCAATATACTCGGGAAGTGCAGTCAGGATCTGGTGAAAGAAACATTGGACGGCTGGGGCATGACTGACTGTGCTTATGAATTTACGCATGAGGGGAAACATATTTTCAGCCACATTGAATGGCAGATGAGAGGAGTTTTGGTTTCTCTGAAAGAACCGGTGGAGTCAGAGGAACTTACATGGGTCAGCAAGAAGGATTTAGAAGAGGAATATGCCATTCCATCGGCATTTGAAATGTTTAGGGAGTCTTTACAATCTGCCTATTAAAGGGTACAATTACAGAAGCTATATATTATTTTAAAGTAAGGAGAGCAGCAATGAAAAAATTAATAGCAGTTGCGCTGTCTGCAGTTGTCTGTTTTGGAGTGCTGGCCGGGTGCGGCAGCTCCAAAAAAGAGGACAAGACAATCGTAGTCGGTGCGAGTCCATCACCACACGCAGACATCTTGAAGGTTGCAGCAAAGGAACTGGAAAAGGACGGCTACAAGCTGGAGATCAAAGAGTATTCAGACTATGTACAGCCGAATAACGCATTGGGATCAGGAGATCTTGACGCCAACTACTTCCAGCACATCACCTATCTGAAGAATTTTGCAAAGGAACACAAGCTGGATTTGGTTTCCGCCGGAATGATCCACTATGAACCGTTCGGTATTTTCCCGGGGAAAGCAAAATCACTGAAAGATGTGAAAAAGGGTGCAGTGATCGCAGTTCCTAATGATACTACAAATGAGGCAAGAGCATTATTACTTTTGGAAGCACAGGGTCTGATCAAGCTCAAAGACGGAGCAGCCCTTACGGCAACCAAAAAAGATATTGTGAAAAATCCGAAAAATATTGAGATCAAAGAACTGGAAGCAGCACAGCTGCCGCGTTCTTTAAAGGATGTGGATTTTGCAGTCATCAACGGAAACTATGCTTTACAGGCCGGTATGACAGTAAATAAGGATGCCTTGGCAGTGGAAGACGAAGAGTCTGTGGGCGGAGCAAAGACCTACGGAAATGTCGTTGCAGTGAAGAAAGGCAATGAAGACAAAGACTCTATCAAGGCTCTGATCAAAGCACTAAAGAGTGACGCAGTAAAGAAGTATATGGAGAAAGAATACAAAGGTGCAGTCGTACCATTGTTCTAGAACCATTGCGATTAAATCAAGTTTAAGAAGGAGAAGATCATGAGAAAAATTTTAACCGTAGCACTGGCTGGTGTATTGGCAGCAACAATGCTGTTTGCAGGATGCAGCAAAAAAGAAGAGAGCAAAATACCGGAAAAGATCATTGTAGGAACCAATGCGGAATTCCCTCCGTTTGAGTACGTTGACGACAATAAAAAGGTTGACGGCTTCGACATTGCGCTTATGAAAGAAATTGCGAAGCGCATGGATAAGAAGATCGAGATTCAGAATATGGAATTCAAATCTTTGATCGGTTCTATGGAGTCCAAGACCATCAACGTAGTTGCAGCGGGAATGACAAAAACAGAGGAACGCCAGAATGCAGTAGATTTCTCAGACAGTTACTATACATCCAATCAGGCTATCATCGTAAAAAAAGACAGCAAGATTACAAAACTGTCTCAGCTGGACGGAAAGAAAATCGGTGTTCAGGAAGGAACTACAGGAGACCTTATTTCATCCGGAGATAAATTCGGTGAGCCGGGAAAAGAAAAAGTTATTGTAAAGAAGGCAAAGGTAAAAAGATTTAAAAAAGGTGTAGATGCAGTCATGGATCTGAAAAACGGATCAGTGGATGCAGTTGTCATCGATGAAAAGCCTGCTCAGGAATTTGTAAAGAACAACAGCAAGAAGCTGAAATTAGTCATTGACTCTGCGGGAGCAGAATACTACTGCCTGGCACTTCCGAAAGGAAACGAAGAGTTTAAGAAAGAGATCAACAAACAGTTAAAGGCAATCAAGGAAGATGGAACTTACGATAAGCTCAAAGCAAAATACATCGATAATTCCGATAAGTAGTTTACAGGAAAGGTAAGATATTGACATGTTAGATTCATATTATCGGGCTTTTATAGCAGAGCAGCGGTACCTGATGTACCTGGACGGACTAAAAATGACTCTGCTGGTATCTCTGCTGGCGATTATCCTGGGTGTAGCGCTGGGAACCATTCTTGCACTGATGCGCATGACAGCAGAGCGGAGAGGGAAAAGTACATTATTATCTAAAATAGCATATGTATATATTGATATTATCAGAGGAACCCCTACGGTTACGCAGCTGCTGATCATGTATTTTGTAGTTCTGAAAGGGGTAGACGGACTGATCGTCGGTACGGTGACGTTCGGGCTGAACAGTGCAGCGTATGTCGCAGAAATCATCAGGGCAGGAATCCTTGCAGTAGATCATGGACAGATGGAAGGCGGACGCTCTCTGGGCCTGTCTTATGGACAAACAATGAAAGATATCATCCTTCCACAGGCGGTAAAAAATATTCTTCCCGCATTGGGAAATGAGTTTATTGTCCTGATCAAGGAAACAGCTATATTGGGATACGTATCCATCGTTGACCTGACGAAGGTTGCGGATTTTGTTACTTCACGAACATATGAAGCGTTTGCTCCTCTGATCGGAACAGCCATTATTTATTATCTGGTTGTAAAGGTTCTCACTCTTGTATTAGGGGTTGTGGAAAGGAGGCTGAGACAGAGTGATAAACGTTAAAGATTTACACAAATATTTCGGCTCTCTGGAAGTCCTGAAAGGCATCAACTGCCACATTGAGAAGGGAGAATGTGTCTGTATCATAGGTGCGTCCGGCTCCGGAAAGAGTACATTCTTACGGTGTCTCAACCTTTTAGAGACACCTACAAAAGGTGACATTACCATTGACGGTATGAACATCATGGAGAAGGGGGTTGATGTGGATGAACTCCGCCGGAAGGTAGGCATGGTGTTTCAGCATTTTAACCTTTTTCCTCACCTGTCTATTCTTGATAATGTGACGTTAGCCCCGATTCGTCACAAGATGATGACGCCAGACGAGGCTAAGAAGAAGGCCATGGAGCTGCTAAACCGCGTAGGCGTCGGCGACAAGGCGGACAACTATCCAGTGCAGCTGTCTGGAGGACAGAAACAGCGTGTGGCCATCGCCAGATCACTGGCTCTGTCACCGGATATCATGCTGTTTGACGAGCCTACTTCAGCCCTTGACCCTGAAATGGTCGGAGAAGTTCTTGAGGTTATGAAACAGCTTGCAAAGGAAGGGATGACCATGGCGGTTGTCACCCATGAGATGGGCTTTGCAAGAGAGGTGGCTGACAGGGTCCTGTTTATGGATGGCGGTGTCATTCTGGAGGCCGGGACACCGGAACAGATATTTGACTATCCGAAAGAAGACAGGACGAAAGAATTTTTGAGTAAGGTATTATGACATTTTCCACACGATTTCCGTTCGGCTCTTAGAATGCCTCACTCCAATCGTGTAGAAAATGGACATATTATCTGCTGGAGCAGGCTGCTTAGAAATCAAAGGTGCCACCTGCGATAGTTTTTCTAATACTAAGCTGATCTTTATACGGCAAAAGTGTTTTAAGGCAGAAAGATTAAGACGTTATTTATAAAAAACATGTTGCAAATTTCGGAGCAACATGTTTTTTCTTTAGAAAATTATTTCTGGCTGCTGGAGCTATTTAGTAAGTAAGCGAACATATTAAACATATATTTCAGGAAGGTGAACTGGAGGAAAAAGCTATAATGTAATACATTATAATCTTGATATGATTATTTCACTTGGCTACCGTGTAAAATCAATCATCGCTACGAAGTTTCGTATTTGGGCAACAGAACGTATCCTAAAAGTGCTCAATCCATTCGTTTTTTTAAGATTGTACAAAATAAACTTCATTTTGCTGCACATGGGCATACTGCTGCAGAAGTGATTTATGAACGTGCCGATGCAAACAAGCCGTTTATGGGTTTAACCTCATTTTCCGGAGAGATACCAATTAAAAAAGATATTGGTATTGCTAAGAATTACCTGAGACAAGACGAACTGAAAGTACTTAAAAATCCAGAGAATAAATGAAATAAAATACCGGAAACCAGTCACAGTTCCCGGTATTTTTTAGTTGCATTAAATTGTATGTATTCTATACGATTCCCTGTGCTGTCATCGCATCAACAACCTTTTCAAATCCTGCGATATTTGCACCGGCCACATAGTTTCCTTCCATGCCGTAGCGTTTTGCCGCGTCGTCTAAGTTGTGGAAGATATTTACCATGATGTTCTGTAATTTGCCGTCCACTTCCTCGAATGACCAGCTTAAACGTTCGCTGTTCTGGGACATTTCCAGTGCAGATGTAGCAACACCGCCGGCATTGGCAGCTTTTCCTGGAGCAAATAAGATATTGTTTGCCTGAAGGTATTCTGTTGCCTCCAGGGTGGTAGGCATGTTTGCACCCTCTGCGACTGCGAAACATCCGTTTGCAGCCAATGTTTTTGCATCTTCGATATCTAATTCATTCTGAGTTGCACATGGCAGGGCAACATCACAAGGAATGGTCCATACGCCTCTTCCTTCGTGGTATTCTGCGCTTGGACGAGCCTTAGCATATTCGGTAAGGCGGGCACGCTTCACTTCTTTTACATCCTTTAATAAATCTACATCGATTCCGTCTTTGTCATAAATCCAGCCTGTGGAATCAGAGACAGTTACGACTTTGGCACCTAACTGCTGTGCTTTCTGGGCAGCGTAGATTGCAACGTTTCCGGAACCGGAAATACATATGGTGGCATCTTTGAGAGATTTGCCGTTGCATTTGAGCATTTCGTCTGTCAGATAGAGGAGTCCGTATCCGGTAGCTTCTGTACGTGCCAGAGATCCGCCGTAAGATAATCCTTTTCCTGTGAGCACACCTTCGTATACTCCGCGGATTCTTTTATACTGTCCAAACATATATCCGATCTCGCGGGCGCCCGTACCAATATCTCCGGCAGGGACGTCTGTGTCGGCACCGATATATTTACAGAGTTCCGTCATGAAGCTCTGGCAGAATGCCATAACTTCTCTGTCTGATTTTCCTTTAGGATCAAAATCAGCTCCGCCTTTTCCTCCGCCGATCGGAAGACCGGTAAGGGAATTTTTAAAGATCTGTTCAAAACCTAAGAACTTAATGATTCCAAGATTTACAGACGGATGAAGTCTCAGTCCGCCTTTGTAAGGTCCGATGGCACTGTTGAACTGAACGCGGTAACCGGTGTTTACCTGTACCTGTCCATTATCGTCTACCCAAGGCACGCGGAATTTGAACTGGCGCTCCGGATTGACAAGACGCTCTAACAGAGCCTCTTTTCTAAACTTCTCCTCATTGGCCTCTACGACTGCGCGAAGAGATTCCAGTACTTCTTTGACTGCCTGATGGAACTCCGGTTCAGCCGGATTCTGGGCAACCACTTTCTCAATTACTTCATCTACATATGACATTGTGTATCCTCCTTGAAAAAATACTTCAGTATTTTGTTTTGCTTGGACTTTTATCGATAACATTATACAGGATAAAATCTCATAAGACAATAGTAAATTACTGCTTTAATGTGTTGAAGTAAAAACGGGAAATGCATGAGGAAAAGATTTCATGTTTTTTCGGGGTATGATATAATGAGCGCAGAACGCCGACGGGGAACTGCTGGGGATGCGGCGGTATAAAGAAAGGAAACACAATGAAAAATTCAGTTGTCATTGCTTATTATAATGGGAAAGAATATATAAAGGAACAGGCGGAATCGATCTTAGGACAGCTTGGAGCAGAAGATGAGCTGATCATTTCCGTGGATTCCGATCAGGACGGTTCCGGGGAACTGCTCAGGGAGATGGCTGAAAATGACGGCCGTTTAAAATTGATCAGGGGCCCGGGCCAGGGAGTGGTAAAAAATTTTCAGAACGGTCTGCTTCACTGCACGGGAGATCTGGTTTTTTTGGCCGACCAGGATGATGTCTGGCTGCCCCAAAAGGTTGAGAAAGTGACAGCCTGCTTTAAAGACCCGGATGTCACGGTGGCAGTCCACAATGCGCAGATTTCTAATGAGAGATTAAAACCTCTGGATGAGACGACATTTCAGTGGAGGGACAGCGGTCCGGGATTTTGGAAGAACATAAAAAAGAATTCCTATATAGGATGCTGTATGGCATTTCGGCGGGATATCTTAAACCGTATTCTTCCTGTTCCGGATTCCATTTGGATTCATGACCAGTGGATCGGGCTTCTCGCTGAACAGCTTGGGAACCCGGTATTTTTAGAAGATGTTCTTTTACTGTACCGCAGGCACGGCGGAAATGTTACCGAACTTACACACGGCAGTGTCATATCCATGTTAAAAAAACGATATGATATGATTATGGGAATTAACCGTCGGATCAGGAGGTGGAAGAGAGAAGATGCCAAAAAGAAGAAATTTTTATAGACGGAATAAATATTTAATATGGGCATTCCTTGCGCCGTTTTTCATCCTCGAAGGAATTGCAGTCATAATGAAAGTAGAACCCTTTGGGAACAACTCCTTTCTGATCGTGGATGCACTGCATCAGTATCTTCCATTTTTTGCGGATTATCATGAGAAGCTCAGGTCTTTGGACAGCCTGTTTTATTCTTTTCATGGCGGCCTCGGCTTCAACTTTTTGGGGCTGTGGGCGTATTATCTTTCCAGTCCGCTGAACCTTATTATTGTACTTTTTCCGAAAGAAATGCTGAACATGGTTCTCAGTCATCTCTATATTATAAAGATTGCCCTGTGCGGGCTGAGTGCGGCATATTATTTCAGATCCAGAGATAAAAAAAGGCAGGATATGAGCATCACTGCATTTGGAATTTGTTATGCCCTGAGCAGTTATATCGTGGGGTACAGCTGGAATATCATGTGGCTGGAAGTCATGATGATGCTTCCGCTGATCCTTGCGGGCATAGACCGGCTGATAAAGAAGCGGGACGGAAGGCTTTACTGTGCTGCCCTGTTTTTCTCCCTGCTCTGTAATTTTTACATGTCTTTCATGACATGTCTGTTTCTCATACTGTGGTATTTAATGTATGACCATAAAAAAGTGAAAGACTTTTTTGTAAACGGTCTGAAATTTGCAGGATATTCTGTTTTGTCGGCAATGATGGCGGGGGCCGTCCTGCTTCCGGCATATTTGGGAATAATGAAAACCTCATCTGCAAAATGGGATTTTCCTAAAGAACTTTGGTATGGGAATTTTGCGGATCTCTACTGCCGGCATTTCCTGGGGACTGCGCCGATTACCAACTCTGTCAACGACGGGGAGATTAATCTCTACTGCGGGATATTGACACTGATCTTCGTGCTGTTCTATTTCATGGCCTCACGGATTTCGTGGAAGACAAAAATAAAACGTGCAATGCTTCTGATACTTTTGTTTTTCAGCTTTAATATGCCGTTCCTTGGCTATATATGGCACGGATTTCACAATCAGTACGGAATACCAAACCGGTTTGCATATTTATATATTTTTCTTCTGCTCATTATGGCCTATGACGGACTACTGGTCATCAAGAGGGAAGGAAGAGAACAGGCATGGAAGCTCTGTATTGCCTGCGGCATCTTCTGTATGTCAGTTGGGATCTCAAGCCTCCTGAATACAAAAGCCTTTGACCGCAAAGTTTTGGCACTGACAACGGCAGCGATTTTCGTGTATCTCCTGGTATTTGCTGTGTACGACAGAAAAACGCTGTCCAGAAAAGGGATGATTGCCATATGCTCGGTTCTGCTGGCCATAGAAACAGCCGGGATGGCAGTCTACGGCTTTTCTGAGAACGGCCAGGTGCTGGTCACTGAATATTTCGGGGATACAAAAGATATCCAGAAGGTAAAGGACAAATACAAAACAGGTCCGGACCGGCGAATGGAACTGGTCAAGGGCAAAATGCTCGATGAGAGCATCTGGCATACACTAAACGGGGTCACCATGTTTGGGTCCACGGCCCTCGGCAGTGTAGTGGATATCATGGACGACCTGGGATTTTATACGGGAATCAATGAGTACCTGTATGAGGGGGCAACCCCTTTTACCAATAATCTTCTCGGAGTGAAGTATAATTTGTTAAGGACATCGGATACGAATACCACAGAATTTCAATATCTGGACCGCATCGGCAATGTAAATGTATATGAGAACCCATATTCTACGGCGGTTGGATACGGTATGAAAGAGTCAGCGTACAAATGGAAGTATGACGACGTTAATCCGTTCCTCGTACAGAACAGACTGTCCGGTGATGCGTTCGGGGGAAATGATATTTTTCACATGATCAAGACAGAACAGCCGAAAACCAACGCCTGCAAGATTACTCAGAGCAATGATGGGGAGTATGTCTTTGAAAATACCGCAAGTCTTTCCGACAACATGGTATTTGAGATTCCGGTCACAGAAGACGGAAAGCTTTATTTTCATTTCGACGGAAGCCAGGTGGAAGATACCGCCATTTACCGCAACAATGAGATATATATAAGCGGCAGGCTGAATGCACAGTGCATTTATCTGGGAGATTTAAAAAAGGGTGATCGTATCACTGTGAACATGAAACTGAAAGAAGATGACCTTATGTCGGGCGTGGTGAGAGTCACTCTGGCATCTTTAGACGAGGATTCCATGAAAGACCTGTACGGGAAAATGCAGGAACAGGCATTTCATCTGAGAGAGTCTTCAAGCGGCATGCTGAAAGGCTCTGTAAATATGTCAGAGGCAGGACCGGTATTTTTCTCAATCCCGTATGATAAGGGCTGGAAGGTTCTTGTGGACGGAAAAGAGACAGATGCAAAGTCAATCGGAAATGCATTTCTATGTGTGGATGTGTCTGGAGGAAAGCATGAGATTGAGCTTAAATACTGTCCTGAAGGATTTAAAGAAGGGGTCATTTTAACAGCCCTGGGATGGATTGTGTTTGCAGTGATCTGCATCAGGAAACGAAAAAAATCCGCCTAGACGGAGAGGAGGCCGGGAACCGTAAAGCTCCCGGCCGGTTATGAAAAAATTTTAAAAGCCTAGCAATCAAATTTGTTTAATTACTATGATTTTAGTATAAGCGGAAAATGTGAGCGGAATTTGATAAGATTATGAACAAACTGTGAACAAAAGTGTAAGAAAAAAATAAGCTTTTTATTGCTATTTATAAGGGACCGATATGTTAAACTAAACAGGTAAGAATAATTTACGGAGGAAAATTAAGATGGGAAAAAGAAAAGTTTTATTCAGGGCGGCAGCTCTGGCTTTGGCTGCGGTCATGACATTTTCATGGGGGCCGTCTAAGTTTGTTAAAGCGGACAGTATAGACAGCGATCAGTATCTGGCATTAGGGGCAGATCTCAGTTCAAAAGAAAAACAGACAGTACTGGAACTGCTCGGTGTGAGCGACACAAGCAGTTATACGTTGATTACAGTTACAAATAAAGAGGAACATGAATATCTGGGCGATTATCTTTCAAGCAAGGTCATAGGCAGCAGGGCGTTATCGTCTGTCACAGTCAAAAAGACCGACGGCGGAAGCGGTGTCAATGTTACCACAGAAAATATTACATACTGTACGGAAGGGATGTATAAGAATGCCCTTGTCACTGCGGGGATTAAAGACGCAGAGGTGAAGGTGGCCGGGCCGTTTAAAATATCCGGAACAGCGGCACTGGTGGGCGTCATGAAGTCCTATGAGGAAATGACCGGAAAAAAGATTCCCGAAAAGAGCAAGGATGCTGCAACCGACGAATTGATCACAACAGGTGAGGTATCTGAGAGCATCGGAAAAGAAGATGCGGAAAAACTGATCGCAGATGTAAAACAGAAGGTTGCTGAGGACAGTTTAAAGACTCCGGCAGAAATCGGAAAAGCCATCGATGAGTCTGCAAAGGATTTGGAAATCAATCTTTCCGATGCAGACCGCCAGAAGATTCAGGAGCTGATGGATAAGATCTCAGACCTTAATTTAAATGTGGATCAGCTGAAGGAACAGGCAAAAGATATTTATAACAAACTCAACGACAGTGGATTTTTTGATAAGGTGAAAAGCTGGTTTTCAGGATTCGTAGATACCATTAAAGGAATTTTCAGCTAATCATAGAAAAGTGGATTAACCCTCTTTATGTCTACATATATTGGACATAAGGAGGGATTTTTTATGGATCAGAATCAGATGCTTTTATACATAATGGTGGTGGGCTGCGGCCTCTGTGTGCTTTACGGAATCTTAAAGAGGCCGTCCTACCTCCTGGTCTTGCTGGCGAGAGGAGGGTTCTGCTCGGCTCTTGTATTTTTTATCCACATCTATTGTCAGAAAAATGGAATTCATGCACCTGTGGATTTAAACATAGCTTCCATCGGAACAGGAGCACTCCTGGGCCTGCCCGGCGTCGTGGTGCTCTATGTGCTGGGATGCATCGTGTGAGTTTTTTCCACTATTTTCGTCACGCTTTGAAATGCGTTCCTCCAATAGTGATAAAAAACTATTAATCTAAGTTATATTCTATTTATTAAAAACTGCACGTTTCAGTGCAGTTTTTTGGTGTTCAGACATCTGCAGTCCATCTTGAAAATATTTGGTTTTGCACGGCCTTTCATACAATCTTATAATGGTTTTAAGGAGGGAGAAAGGGTGAATAATCGATTAAAAACTATTTTCTTGTTCTTAATACAAAATGACGATCAATACATCACGGTGAAAGATCTTTCGCGGAGATTTTCCATCAGTATGAGGACCGCTTACAATGACTTGAATCAGATCAGCGACTTTCTTTGTGAAAACGGTTTTATTAATCTGGACAGAGAAAAAAGCAAAGGAATTATACTGCGTTTGGACAATCAAGAAAAAAGGAGACTTCAGAAAATGATCTGGAGCGGGGAGGACCAAAATATTTCTCCCAGGGAGCGGAGCATTAAGATCACTCGTTACCTTTTAGAATCTCTTGATTATATTACCATCGATGAGATTTCCAATCACTTTCAATATTCAAGGAATACGATCGTCAATGACTTGAAAAAAGTAAAGAGCTGGATGGGCAGACATGAGCTTAAACTGGTAACTTATCCATACAGGGGGATCTGCATTGAAGGGGAAGAACATTCCGTAAGAGCTGCGTGGACTGCGTGCCTTACAGAAGAAAGACAGGGGAAAAATCTGATCAATGAGCTGAATTTATGGGGCACCATCATAGGAAAAGACGAAGCGGTAAAGCTGATCCAAACCGTCTCTGACCTGGAAGAAGAACTTCACACAAGGCTGTCCGATGAAGCTTACGGACGGATTGTCTTTTCTCTCGGATTTTCTGTATATAGGATTCGAAATGGCAGAGAAATAGAGGAAGACTTCCTCTATCCAGGCCTGGAGGAATCAAATGAATTTCAGATCATTGCAAGAAGGGGAAGGGGACTTGAGAAAAAATTCGGTGTTTATTTTTCAGAAAAGGAAAAGGCATATCTTTCATCACTTTTTATAGCAAGCAGCCTGCAGGATGAAAAGAATTTCGGCAAGATTGTGAACCAGTGGCTGCCTCTTCAGATCGTAGTCAGAAAATTGATCAAAGCCATGGAAGCAGAACTTGATGCAGAACTGATGCAGGACCGGCAGCTGTTTTATGGGCTGCTGGCACATTTGAGGCCTGCGTATTACAGAATCCTCTGCGGCATGCGTGTTGACAATCCGATGTATGAGTATGTCATGGAAAATTTTAGATTCATTCATGAAAAAGTAATGGACCAGATTTGTCTGGCAGAGCAGGACCTGGGAATTTTATTTCCCGAAGAAGAGGTCTCGTTTCTGACGATCTGTTTTGCGGCAGCACTGGAGAGGCAGAAGAAGAAAAAGAAAAGGCTTCCCCGGGTTATGGTGGTATGCAGTACGGGGACAAGCACATCACAGATGCTTTTATCCCAGCTGAAAAGCAGATTTCAAATTTCCCTGCTGGGGGCTTTTCCGGCCAGAAAGGTGGATGATATTTTAAGGAGTCAGAAAGTCGATCTGATCATTTCTACGGTGGAATTAATCCGGGACAATGTAAAAATTATAAAAGTCAGTCCGGTTCTGAGTAAAAATGACATGGACCGGCTGAGCGAACAGCTCGGTTCCATCGACACAAAAATCAGCGTACATGAAATTTTGGAAATTATGAAACGTCATGGAATGATCAGGGATGAAGCAGGACTGAAAAGAGAACTGGAACAGTATTTTAAATCCGAAACCACAGAGTTAATTACAGAAGGAAAGGACAGAGATCCAATGTTGATAGAAGTGTTAAATGAAGACTTGATTGAAACAAATGCAGAAATAAAAACCAGAGATGAAGCGGTGAGGGAGAGCGGACGGCTATTATGCAGCCAGGGGTTTGCAGAGGAGAGCTATATAGATGCGATGATCCAAAATGTGAAGGAAAACGGTACCTATATCGTGATTGCACCCGGAATCGCCATGCCTCACGCAAGGCCTGAATGCGGTGCAAAAAAGATCGGGATCAGCCTTATGACATTGAAAGAGCCGGTCGTATTCGGCCATAAGGTCAATGATCCTGTGAGAATTGTCATAGGCCTTTGCGCAGTCGATCACCAGACACATCTGACAGCACTCTCGGAGCTGGTAGAGATATTAAATGACAGGGAGAAAATAGAGTTGATCTTAAAGGCCGGATCGCCCAAAGAGATTATGGATGTTGTAAAGAAAGGAGCAGCCTTATGTTAAATATAGTGACAG
Source organism: Anaerostipes faecis (assembly GCF_910574135.1). Classification (NCBI taxonomy): domain Bacteria; kingdom Bacillati; phylum Bacillota; class Clostridia; order Lachnospirales; family Lachnospiraceae; genus Anaerostipes; species Anaerostipes faecis. The sequence goes on from NZ_CAJSYK010000018.1 coordinate 28,787, forward strand.
TGTGCGGAGCAGGAGTCGGAAGCAGCATGATGATGCGTCTGTATGCGCAGCAGAGTCTGTCGGAAGAAGGGATTGAAGCAAATGTGGAGGCGGCAGACATCGGTTCTGTCAATCCCGATACCTTTGACATTGTGATCACCACATCTGATTTTGCAGACCTTCTTCATGCTTCCAGAGCGAAAATCGTGAGGATCGATAATATGATGGACAAGTCTTATCTGAAAGAACAGCTTTTAAGAACAATAAAAGAAATATAGACAGTGATTAGAGAAAGGATAAAATATGGATATATTAATGTACCTGATCAACAACGTCTTTAATCAGGCGGTGTTTGTCATAGGAATGGTCGTTTTTCTGGGAATGCTCGTACAAAAAACGGAGATGTCTAAAATCGTTGCAAGCACCGTTAAGACAATGATTGGATTTTTGCTGATCAATACAGGAGGACAGACGCTTGGGGCTGCACTGCTTCCTCTTCAGCCCATGCTCATAAGAGTCTTCCGTCTCCAGGTAAAAGTACAGGATCTGGGAGCCGCACAGGCAGAAAGCCTTGGGGACATAGGCAGTGAGATGGCCCTGATCTTTGCCCTTGGATTTCTGATGAATATTTTGCTGGCGAGAATTACGAAATTTAAGTATGTACATCTTTCTGCCCATGTCTCATTTTTCTTTTCTGGGCTGATTGCGGCGGCATTAAAATTTGGGACAAATTTAAGCTTTATACCATTAGTTCTCATAGGAGCGTCCTGTTAGGGTGCTATATGACCTTTACATGTGCCTACGTGGCACCTCTGATGAAAAATATCAAGGGAGGGGAAGGATTTACCCTGGCACATTCCAGTTCCTGCGGTATCTGGCTGGCTGCAAAGATCGGCAGACTTGTGGGAAACAAAGAAAAGGATCTGGAGGATATTAAAATACCGAAGAAATTAAATTTCCTGAGAGAAATGACGATTGCACTTACTGTCGTAATGACCTTGATGTTTTTCGTAATCTCTCTGATCAGCGGTCCGGGATGGGTTGTGCAGCAGGTCAGTCAAGGCAGAGATATCATCAGTTTTTCCCTGCTGAACGGTTTACAGTTTGGACTCTGGATTACGGTGATCATCACCGGTGTGAGAATGCTTTTGTCAGAAATCATCCCTGCATTCCATGGAATTGCAGATAAGGTAATTCCGAACGCAGTTCCCGGACTGGATGTGCCGCTGCTGTTTCCCAATTATCCAACTTCCGTTATTTTTGGATTTTTGGTGAGCCTGGCCGCAGGATTTATCGGCATGGGGATTTTAGGAGCAGTCAATTATCCGGTCGTTGTGTTTCCGGCTCTGATCCCTACATTCTTTACAGGGGCGGTTACGGCTATTTTTGGAAACTCCACAGGCGGGATCCGGGGTGCGTTTGCAGGTTCATTTTTGAACGGATTGATTCTGATCATAGGCCAGGCACTCCTGCTTCCAATGATCGGAACTTATGCTCCGATCATGAGAATATTAAGTGAGACTGACTATTGTTTATACGGACCGCTTTTAGGAGGACTTTTAAAACTTCTGGGAGGCATTTAGATGAAAGATCTTGTATTGTATATGACCATTGGCTATCCTGATGAAAATACTTTTTTTCAAATGCTGGATATGCTGGATGAGGAAAAAGTTCCTGTTTTGGAGCTGGGAATTCCGGTCGGGAATCCGTTTCTGGACGGTGATCTGATCAGGCAAAGCCACAAGCAGGTGCTCGATTCAGGAATTGGCAGGGAAAAGATCGTAAGGTGGCTGCAGAAAATACGGAGAGAGTATAAATTCCGTATCATACTAATGACGTATAAGGAGGGTATGGAAAAGTTTTGTTTATCTGAACTGGACAGAAAATTATACGACGGCATTTTATGTGTGGATGAAGTGATAAGGGCAGATAGCGGGATGAAACCGGTTCAGATATATAATGAAACTATGACGGAAGTTCAAATGCTCGGACTACTGGCTGAGAATGCAAACTTTGCATATGTCATGAGCGGAAATGGGAAGACCGGATCTTTTTCGCGCCTGCCGGACGGATATATACGGACTGTTCATTTTTTAAAAAAAAATACAGCCCTGCCTGTCTATGTGGGATTTGGCATAAAGACGCTAAAAGACGTGAAGGCTGTGTGCAGCCATGGGGCAGACGGGGTGATCATCGGATCTCATTTTATGAGAATCATGAGAGAAAAAGGATGCCTGGAATGTAAAGAATATATAAAAATAATAAACAATTATTTACAAAAAACTGCTTTACAATCATAAAGAATAATTGTAAAATAATACCATAGGAGGGAGGCCTATGGTATTATTATTTTATCTCACAGCCGCGGTGATATGGGATTTCACCACATTCCGGATACCGAATTATTTTATTTTGTTTGGACTGATTCTTGGAGCTTTGCTCCTGCCGTTTCGCGGCTATGGCATACAGGAAGTCCTGCTGGGGTGTCTGTGCCCTGCTGTTTTTTTATATCCGCTGTTTTGCATGGGTGTCCTTGGTGCGGGAGATATCAAGCTCTTTGCTGTCACAGGACTGTTCCTCGGCGGATTAAACATATATCTTGTGGCGGTATCATTTGCAGCCGGAGGTGTTCTTTCTCTGTTTCAGATGTTATCTGACAGAAGTCTGATTCCGCGTCTTGTCTGTTTCTATTTCTATCTGCTCCGCTGTATCCATGAAAGAAAGTTTATGACGTATCCATCTTATTCCCCTCAGAAAGAGAAAAATCAAATTCATTTTACCGCGGCAGTGATGATCGGGTATCTGATGCTGTGTGCATGGAAGGAGTGCCTATGAGCCATATTTTTATCGGCATCTATGATGAAGACGCTGTTTATGGAAAACGGCTGATGGAGTATATCAACCGGCAGAAAGAGTATCCTCTCACAGCGGCGGCGTTTGCTTCTTTAGAAGCACTCACAGAATTTACCGGCAGTCAGGATGTGAAAGGTTTAATTCTTGAGGAGGGAACACAGATCGATAGTAAAGTACCGGTTTATTACTTAAAGAAAGATTCCACACAGGAGGCATGCCGGTATGGAAGTGCAAAGGAGATCGTGAAGGAGGCCTATGCAGCTTTCAGGCCGAAAGGTCTGAGTTCAGGCGGTGTCACGGGTGTCTACTCTCCTTCCGATAATCTGAAGCGGACCGGATTTGCACTTGAGACCGCGGAAAAACTCAATGCATTGTTTTTAGGCATGGAGTCCTTTGGTTATGCCGTTTATAACAGGAGCATGGAGGACCTTTTGTTTGCGGTAAAGGCCAGGAGAGAGGGCATCATTGATTATGCATACAGTCTGACCGCCGGCACTGACGGAGTCCAAAGGATAGACTCTGCCCGATGTTTTCTGGACTATAAGGACATGTCCGGGGAAGATTACCGATGGTTTTTTCAGCAGCTGGGGGAAGCGGGCATATCCGCCGTATTAGATATGAGTACCGCCTGTATTTATGATTTTGAACTGTTCTCATTGTGTGACTGTCTGTATCTTCCTGTTTGGGAAGAAGATATAGAGGATTCCCGGTTTTTGGGGTTTAAAGAGCTTTCAAAACAGCACCCTGTACTTTCAACACTGCACTGGAAGGAGGTATATTTATCAAAGACACAGAACCGAGCAGACAGGACGAGATGTCCTGCAGAGAAATATTAAAAGAAAGAGTTCTTCAGAGGGCTGACCTCATCTGCGATATAAGCGACAGACAGCTCCTGGAACTGATAGAAGAAGAACTGCAGCGGATGTCGGAAGAAGGGTATCTGCCGCTGAAGTACAAGTTCGAACTGCTGAAAGAGGTTTATAACTCTCTGCGCAGACTTGATATTCTCCAGGAGCTGCTGGACGATACTTCGATCACGGAGATCATGATCAACGGATATGAAAATGTATTTGTTGAGATCGGCGGAAAGCTCAGGAGATGTCATAAGAAGTTTTCTTCCGAAGAGAAGCTGTATCAGGTGATCCAGCAGATTGTGGCAGGGGCCAACCGTATCGTCAATGAGACGAATCCCATAGTGGATGCCAGGCTCCCCGACGGTTCAAGGGTGAATGTAATGCTGCCGCCGGTCTCCTTAAACGGTGCCGCTATGACGATCAGAAAGTTTGCGGGGGAACCTATGACGATGGAATGGCTGAGGGGAAAAGGAGCCTTTACGCATTTTACGGAGCAGTTTCTTGAGATACTTGTGAAGGCCAGATATAACATTTTTATTTCAGGAGGCACCGGAAGCGGAAAGACAACATTGCTGAACGGAATGTCAAACTGTATTCCAAAAGATGAACGGATCATCACGATAGAGGACTCGGCCGAACTTAAACTCAATGGTATTGAAAACCTGGTTCGTCTGGAGATGAGAAATGCTAATATTGCCGGGGAGAACCAGATTACGATTGCACAGCTGATTAAGGCAGCGCTCAGGTCAAGACCCGACCGGATCATCGTGGGGGAAGTGCGCGGTGAGGAAGCTTTGTCGATGCTGAATGCCATGAACACTGGACATGACGGCTCCATTTCGACGGGACACTCAAACGGCCCGGAAGATATGCTCAGGCGCCTGGAAACAATGGTTCTCATGGGAGTAGATATGCCGGTCTCAGCCATAAGGGGACAGATCGCATCTGCAATTGATATTATCATTCATCTCGGCAGAGTCAGAGACGGCAGCAGAAAGCTGATGGAGATCGATGAGATTCTTGGAATTCACAACGGTCAGGTGAAGCTTGCAAAACTGTTTACGTATGATCAGGAAAAAGGGCTCTGTTTTGCCGGATCACTTAACAATACGAAAAAACTTAGGGAGTATGGTCAGTATGAGGCTTATAAAGAACTATTATCTCAGCAGAATCAAGGAGGTAAACATCCTTGAAGTGTTTGATATACGAAAGGCTGCGTTCAAAGCGGCACAGGGAATGATTTTGTTTTTTATAGTATGCTATCTCTTTTATGACCGGATCTGGCTCGGGCTCCTCTATGCCGTGTTTTGCTTCCCATATATGCTGTACCAGGCCAGAGAGGAGAGAAAGCTGCGGATCAGACAGGCCAGGCTGGAATTCAAAGAGATGCTGCTCTCCGTCTATAACAGTCTGAGCGCGGGATACTCCCTGGAAAACGCTGTGAGGGCCGCAAGAGATGATTTGAAAACAGTCAATGGAGATAAGAAAAGTGTGCTGGAACAGGAACTCTCTCTGGTGTGCGCGGGACTGGAGGTGAATCAGCCTATCGAAGTGTTGATGGACAAGATGGCTTTAAGGCTTGGTGTGGATGAAGCAGTGCAGTTTGCACAGGTGCTGTGGATAATTAAGAGAAACGGAGGGAATCTGATCCAGATCATTAAAAAGTCGGTGGAGCATATGAACCAGAAGATACAGGTGAAAGAAGAAATCCTTACGATGGTGTCTTCCAAAAGGATGGAACAGAAAATCATGTCTGTGATGCCGTTTTTTGTCCTTTTGTATGTGCGTCTCATGAACCCGGGATATTTTCAGGTTCTGTATGACTCGCCGGGAGGCGTGATATTGTCGACGGTTTGTCTGATTGTTTTAGTCACTGCAGGAATGTGGGCAAAAAGGATTGTGGAAATCGAGGTGTAACATTGATAGAAAAATGGGTCCGTCATCTGCCGGAAACAGCTGTCAGGAACAGGAGGGAGTGCATCCGCAGCTACTTCTGCGGCAGCAGGGAGGAACAGGAGAAAGAGGTTTGGCGTTCACTTTTCGAACAGTGGAGGAGGGTATTTCTTGCAGCCTTTATATTTGTTGGGGTCATCTTTTTAGCGGCAGGAGCAGAATGGCTGGGAAGAAAAGATATTGTCATCCACAGGGATAAAGACGGAGAAGAACTGAACCAGGAACTAAATATTGATACAGGCAAAGAAAAAGAGTCCTATGATCTGACCATTCATCCGAAGGCATATACCAAAAAAGAAGAAAGGGAAGCCTTTCAGAAGGCAAAAAGCTATCTGGAAAAACATATGAAAGGTGACAATCCGTCTTTAAATGAAGTGAAAAGCCCGCTTGATTTCCCGGGGCAGATTCCGGGAACTCAGATAAAAGTCAGCTGGGATACAGGGGATCTGAGTCTGGTCGATGAGGCAGGCAATGTATTTAACGGAGATTTAAAAAATCCTGTGATCATAAAAGTGAGAGCGTCTCTCTCATACGGAGAGCGCAGAGAAATAATCATGACACCGGTCCGCCTGGTTCCCGGACAGGCCGGCAAAAAGGGATCAAAAATTGCCGGAATTAAAAAGGAATTAGAACAAATTGAAAAAGAAAATGCAGGGAAAGAAACATTTCGTATTCCGTCAAGTATAAACGGCAGTGAGATTACAGAGGCGGACAAGGGGAAAAGCCGTCTCCCGATACTGGCTGCAATGGGTATCCTCTGTCTCGGGCTCCTGTGGTACACAGAGGAAGAAAGACAGAAGCAGAAGAAGGCTAATTCAATGAAAGAGACGATGGAGGAGTATCCTATGATTATCAGCCGGTTTGTTTTGCTCCTGGGAGCCGGAATGACGGTTCAGGGAGCAGTCCATTCCATCGGATCTTCTTATGACGGGGATCACCCCAAGTTTGTTTACCGGCAGTTTCAGGAGGCAGATAGAAAGATCGCTCTCGGGATGTCCCAGACGCAGGCTCTCAGTGAACTTGGAAGCAGCATTCAGCTGCCATGCTATAAAAAGCTGTCGGTCCTGCTTTCCCAGAGTCTGCTCAGAGGAACAAGGGATCTTTTAAGCAGACTTGAGGAGGAAGAGACAGCGGCGTTTTCAGAGCGGAAGGAAACGGCCCGGCGAAAAGGGGAGGAGGCCAGCACTAAGCTGCTGATGCCGATGATCCTTATGCTGATCGTTATTCTCACCCTGCTGATGGTGCCTGCATTTTTATCATTTTCGTAGAAAGGAGAGTTTGCTATGAAGGAGTTTATGAAAGATGAAAGAGGAATGGGTGTGGTAGAAGTGATTTTGATCATCGTCGTTCTCATAGGGCTTGTCATTATTTTTCAAACTCAGATCAAGAAAGTGGTACAGAACATTTTCAAAACGATCACATCCAAGACGGGTCAGGTTCAATGAAAACAAATACGAGGGGGAGTGTGACTGTATATGCAAGTCTTATGTTTCTCGTAGTTTTACTGCTGCTTAGCATGTGTCTGGAAGGAGCTTATCTCTATCTGGGAAAAGGGAAGGCCCAGGGAGCTTACATGGCGGCCCTCGCAGGTGCCAGAGGAAATTATCAAAAAGAGCTGGAGCAGCAATATCATCTGTTCGGATTGGATGTGCGGTATGGAAAACAGCTGGACGAGAAACTTGCGGAGGCATTGAAATACAATCTGACAGAGAGCAGGGATCCGTTTTCTTTTTATCCTGGCTCTGTGAGAACCTCTCATAAAGTTTCGCTGGCAGACAGAAGAGGTGAGATCCTGAGAGAACAGATCGCAGAATTCATGAAATACGACCTTGGGAAAGACGGCATCAGGCTGTTGACGGATAACGTGTTTAAGATGCCGAAAGAAGACGATGCCTCCCGGGCAAGAGAAGTCATCAATGAGGCAGACAGAGAAGCCAAAGAGGAGGAAGAAGCGGAGGAGACAGGAAAAAAGACGGAAACAAAAACGCCGGTGAGATCAAAAGATCCGAGGAAAGGGCTGGTCAAGATTTTGCGGGAGGGCATGGTGACTGTTGTACTGGGAAAAGAGGCGGAAGTATCCGAACAAAATGTACCGATCGTCTACGGACACAGGGACACGAAGAAGGAAAAGAATCCTGATTTCTATCAGGCGGAATCAGTAAGTCAGTCATTAAAAGGCCGGGGACAGTATGCATCTTCACCGGGGATAAAAACAGAACTTATGGGGACAGCCTACGGGGTAAAATATTTCAGGAACTATACATCAAAAGAAAAGAAGAAGGGCCTGCAGTATGAAACAGAATATCTGATTGCCGGAAAGGAGTCGGAAAAAGAAAATCTTGGTTCGGTGTTTTCTAAGATTCTCTTGATGAGATTCCTGCCAAACTTGATCTATGTTCAGGGAGATACTGTAAAACAGGGGCAGGCAGAGGCACTTGCGGTCTCGATCCTCGGAATTACCGGGCTCGTACCTGTTGTCAAGCTGGCAAAGCATCTGCTTCTGGCAGCGCTGGCCTATGGAGAATCAATTCTTGATCTGAGGAATCTTTCGGAAGGAAAACAGGTGCCTCTGTGGAAATCCAAAGACACATGGCAGATGGAATTTGCGGGTCTTTCCTCACTTACCGGCAGAAGAAAGTCTGTAAAGAAAGGACTGTCTTATAAAGATTATCTTCAGGTATTATTATTCCTCCAGACTGAAAAACAGGAAAAATATCTGCGGATGATGGATGTGATCGAGGACAATATAAAGAGGAAAGTCCCCGGGTTCTCTCTGAAGGATTGTTACGTTTCCTTTGAAGCAGAGACAAACATGAGTCTGAATCCGTTCAGATTCGGGGGAATCAATCTTCCGGTCATGGGACGGTATCAATGGCCAATGAAAGAAATATCACAATATTAATGTCTAAACGGGAGGAGGGGAGCAGAGATGTTCTTGGATTGTAAAAGAAAACATTTCTCCAAGCCAACAGCCAACAATTTAAAAATATCAATTGAATACAGACGATCCAAAGGGACATCTCTGCTCTCCTCCTCCGGTGGGAGCATGACGCTGGAAGCCAGCCTTCTGATCCCGGTTTTTGTATTTTTATTCCTGGCGCTGGCCTCGGTCGGGGAAAACCTGTGGATTCACGGTCAGGTATATCACGGAGTTACAGAGGCTGCAAAGGAGGAAGCGGTATATGAGTATATGCTGGCCAAAAAGAACATCTCTTCAATGAGGACCGTGCTGCTGAAACAGAAGTTTCTGACTGCTGTGGATCAAAAAAGGCTGAATAGCTCCTCACTTGCGGGAGGTGCACAGGGTATTTTGTTTACAGACTCGCGGTTTCAGGAAGACCGCGAAATCTATGAGATCAGGGCGCGCTACCGAATTGTGTATCGTCTTCCTTTTCTTCCGCCGTTTACAGGAGACTATGAGCAGAAGATCAGACAAAAAGCTATGACCGGATATGCTGAGGGACAGAGAGGAGCTGGCAGCGGGGAAGTATATATAACGCCTTATGAGAGTGTATACCACAAAGACATAAACTGTACGCATCTTTCACTGTCCATTGTTTCTGATTCGGATGTGCAGAAGTACAGAGACGGAAAGACCAGATACCGGGAATGTGAACGCTGCACAAAATACCATAAAGGGGATATATCCATTTTATTTATTGCGAAAGAGGGAGACGCTTATCACACGGACTTAGGATGCAGCGGCTTAAAAAGAACAGTCAGTAAGAAAAAGAAAAGTGAGGCAGAGGGGATGAAGCCATGCGAAAGATGCGGGAAATAGATGGATATATAACATTAGAGGCGAGCCTTATCGTACCTGTTATCTGTTTTTTACTTGTTCTTCTGTTTTCGTTTTTCTTTTATATTATGGATCTGGGTATTGTATCTGGTACTGTAAAAGAAGCAGGATTGTATTCGGAGAAGCAAAAATATGGAACAGATTTGAGGCGGGATCTGGAAAGAAAGATTATGATGGGGCGGATCAGTTCATTCAGCGTATCTGAGACAAAGGAAAAGAGAAAGATCAAAGTACAGGCTGAAATTGGAGTGCCGGTGGCGGGAAGTGTGGAATTCTTTGGGCTGCGACTGTTTAAGATTACGGAACAGCAGGAATTTATGCTTCCAAAAGAGACAGAAAAGATCAGGAGGTGGAGCTTGATTGAATGAACAGTGGGTCCGGGAAGGGTTTGATCATTACTATGTTGTGCCTAAAACAGGCGGGGAAGTTTATGAAGAGCAGGTCCTTCTGTCAAATATGATCGCGGGGATCCTTCCCTGTGAACTTCGGAGGACGGAAAATGAAGAGGCATATTATTTTCATCTTGTTTCATCTGATTTATATATTGACCAGATTGGAAAGCTGGATGCGGGAAAATTTTTTATGGATCTGATCACGACGATAGAAGAAGCGGAGGATCACCTGCTGAATCCGGATCAATTTATTCTGACACCGAGGCATGTGTATGTTTTCGGCGGGAAGCCGGCTCTCTGCTATGTGCCGGGAAACGGATCAGACATCACAGAGCAGCTCATGGAGTTTGTACAGTCCTGTATTGATCAGCTGGATTATGGAAGCCGGAGCCAGGTCACTTTTTTTTACGAACTGCATAACAGGCTGAGAAAATCCCCAGTCTCCCTGGAAGGGCTGAAACAATTTATGAATCCTGAACCGGTATTGATTGAGCGGGCAAAGGAGTTTCCGGGAACAGAAGAATTCATAAAAGATGAACCTTTTGAGAGCAAGAAAGATAAAAGAGGCAGGATGCAGGTCTGTTCTGCCATGCTGTATATTCCGCTTCTTTTCTCTGCCGCATATTTTGCGGTCAGAGCATGGAATGAGGGAATGACCTATCCGAATCTCAGAGGGATTGTGATCGGAGGGTTTCTGATTATGCTAAACACAGGATGCCTGTGGGCAGAAGTAAAAAACAGCAGAAAAATCAGAGTGAAGCCGAAAGAAGATGAGAAACAGCCTGCGGATGAGACCGTGATGATGTGTGATGAAACCGTGCTTTTAGTCCGGGATAAAGGACCTGTTTTAAAGCCTTCGGGAGAGGAACATACGGAAATAGAATTAAACAGCCCTGAGTTCACTGCAGGGAGGCAGGAAGAAGCAGTTGATCTCTATCTGCCCCAGCCCGGAGTAAGCCGGAGGCACTTTCAGATATTGACAGAGAATGGGGGATACATACTCAGGGATCTGGGATCGAGAAACGGAACATTTTTGAATGGTGAAAGAGTGTGGAAGGAAACGGAACTAAAGAGCGGAGATGTGATAAAAGCAGGTACAGAACAATTTGAATTTATGATATAATTCCAATAAAGTTGAAAAGGCTTCTATTGGAGGAAATGTCATGTATCAGAGAATATTAAACTTGCTAAATATCAGAGGATATCAAAAAGAAATGACTCCTTTGGGCCCATGTTATGTAAAAGAAGAGCTTAGTAGAAAAAAAGGAGTGTTTATTGCTTACGAGCATAAACCGGACGGAAGCCTTTATACTGCAGAGGAAACGGGCTCATTGAATGAGGAACTGAAGCAGTATATTGGGCCGAAGGCATCGATTCTTGTATTGATTCTTTCAGAACAGGGCGGATCCATATGGACGGACCCTGACAGGTCTTTTGAAGAATTATATGATCCTGTCTGCATGATACTTTCAGCTTCAGACAGCAAGGGCCGGTTATCGGCTCCGTCAGAGGAGTTCCGTTTCAGAAAACTGAAAGATTACCGGGCTACGGCTGTTATATTGATGATCAATATTTTCATGTATCTGTGGTCCGCGGCCAGCACAGAGATCCTTAATTGGGGAGCGCTTACATGGATGCATGCATTCAAACAGGGGGAGCTTTACCGTTTGGTTACCAGCAACTTTCTGCACAATGGATTTGATCATCTGTTTAACAATATGATCGTCTTTGTTTTGATTGGAAGCAGACTGGAACGGAGCTTCGGCAGGGCCAGATATGTGGTTTTATACATGGGAGCCGGGTTATGCGGAAGCATCGCCTCCGCTGTATACTATATGAATATGGGAGAAATGGTGGCATCTGTCGGGGCATCGGGAGCTATTTTCGGACTCATTGGTGCGATGCTTTGGATCTTGATCAAAAACCGGGGTTATCAAAAAGAATTTTACGGAGGAGGAGTCGCACTTATGATCGCGGGAAGCCTGTATCACGGCTTGTCTACCATGGGAGTTGACAATGCAGCCCATATTGGGGGCTGCATCGGGGGATTCCTTTTGGCTATCTTGCTGTATCGGCGAGACAGGGGAAAATAAGGGTGAAGGTGGTGCCCTGATTTAAGGCCGAATCCATATGGATAGAGATGTCCAATTCCCTGGCAATCTCACTGACTACGGATAGGCCAATGCCGTTTCCTTTGGGCACAAAAGAGACGCCGCGGTAAAAGGCGCGGGACTGCTGTTCTTTTGTCATGCCGATTCCGGTGTCAGAAAGACTGCAGACAATATAATCGCCTTCCCGGCTTAAATGGACAGAAATCAGAGGCTCTCTTGAGGCCTCTTTTTTTCTGCTGATTGCGTTGACACCATTAGAGATTAAGTTGTTGAAGATTTGAAGGAATTTAGTCTTGGCGCCCTTGACATAATAGGGGGAGAAATCCTCTGTCTGGACAGAAAAGCGGATTTTACACTCGTTTAGCCTGGAATTCCATGAACACCTGATCTCTTCCAGGAGGGCTTTTAAGTCCACGGGCTCCAGTGCGGCTGAGGCATCGGATACAGGGGAGAGCATTTGGCGGACCATGTCAAAGACAGAGGAAAAATCAGCTTTCATTCCGGACCAGTAAATGTCCTTTAAGAGCTCCGGGTGTGTCTGCTCTATGTACTGAAGCTGGCTGTAAATTAAAGTCAGAGAGTTTTTTAATTCATGAGAAAATGTTGTCAATTCATTTTGATTCTTCATATTCACGCTTCTTTCTATTACAAATTTTATACATCGGCAACTATAAGTTTATATGGGAGATCGTGTAAAAGGCAACGGTAAACAGGGGCAAAAGTTCGACGATTTTTTTCCTTTTCCATTTTCAGAGGTTATGATACAATAAGGAAATGATGCAGGAGGAAAGAATATGTCATATATGGCTTTATACCGAAAGTTCCGGCCGTCGGCCTTTGATGAGGTCAAGGGGCAGGATCATATCGTCACGACGCTGAAGAACCAGCTGGAAGCCGGGCGTATCGGCCATGCCTATCTGTTCTGCGGAACCAGGGGGACCGGAAAGACGTCGGTTGCAAAGCTGCTTGCAAAAGCAGTAAACTGTGAGCACCCGGAGGACGGAAATCCGTGCGGGGTCTGCGAAAGCTGCAGGGAAATCCAGGAAGGCAGTTCTATGAATGTGATGGAGATTGACGCGGCGTCAAACAACGGTGTTGACAATATCCGCGATATCAAAGAACAGGTGCAGTATTCTCCGGCTTCAGGAAAATATAAAGTGTTTATTATCGACGAGGTGCATATGCTTTCCATGGGGGCATTTAATGCCCTGTTAAAGACTTTGGAAGAGCCGCCGGAATATGTGATCTTTATTCTGGCTACTACAGAGGTACACAAGATACCCATAACGATCCTTTCCCGATGCCAGAGATATGATTTTCACCGGATCACAGCAGATATTATTGCTGACCGGCTCATGGAACTGATGTTGGAAGAACACGTGGAGGCGGAAGAAAAAGCGCTGAGATATGTGGCCAGGATGGCGGACGGTTCCATGCGTGATGCGCTGAGTCTTTTGGACCAATGTATTGCATTTTATCTTGGGAAAAAACTGACCTATGAAAATGTGCTTGAAGTTTTAGGGACAGTAGATATCAGTGTATATGAAAGACTTCTGGACAGCATTCTTGTAAATGACGTGACGGAAGTCATCGGGATCGTCGGAAAGGTTGTGGAGCAGGGAAGAGAACTTTCCCAGTTCATCACAGATTTCATCTGGTATTTGAGAAATCTTCTGCTGGCAGGCAAAGGTGATGCGTCCATGGAGGCTCTGGAAGTTTCTGCGGAGCAGCTTAGCCTGATGCAGAAAAAAGCAGCACAGGTGGAAGAAGAGACTGTGATCCGGTATATCCGCATACTGTCGGATCTGCTGAACCAGATCCGGTTTGCCACATCAAAAAGAGTGCTGGCCGAGGTGGCATTAATCAAGATGTGCCGGCCGCAGATGGAGACCGACCTCTCCAGTGTGCTCGAGCGAATGCGCATGCTGGAAGATTCGCTTGAACAGATAAAATCCCGGGGAATCTCCCTGGCACCTGAGACTGCCTCAGAAGAACCCGTTCAGCAGCCTGAGGAGCCGGCAAAGACGCCGGAGCAAATACTGGAAGAGAGGCTTCCGAAAGCCAGAGCCCAGGAACTCAAGGAGATCATTAAGCACTGGAAGCAGGTGAAGCTTGCACAGCCGCCGATGATAAAGAATCTCCTTTCGAAGGGAATCCTGACTGCGGATGAATCGACAGAAGTTCTGAGACTTATGTTCAAACCGGAAGGCAGCATGAACATGGGGAAGGATTACTTTCAGAGACATCCCGAAAAGATAGAGGCACTGGAAGCAGAACTGGCGAAGAGATCAGGGTTCCAGGTAAAGATAGAGATCGGTGAACTGGAGTCTGAGAAAAACGAAGACACCATTAATCTGGATTGTATCCACATGGATGTGACAATAGAAGAGTAAAAAGAATTTTATTTCAGGAGGTATTTAAAATGGCAAAAAGAGGCGGATTTCCGGGTATGGGCGGAAATATGAACAACTTGATGAAACAGGCGCAGAAGATGCAGAAGCAGATGGAAGAAACCACAAAACAATTAGAAGAGACTGAATATGAAGCCACAGCCGGAGGCGGAGTTGTAAAGGTTGTTGTTTCAGGCAAAAAGGAAGTGGTATCCGTAAGTTTGGATGAGGAAGTGGTTGATCCGGATGATATTGAGATGCTGGAGGACCTGATCGTGGCAGCCGCCAATGAAGCGCTTCGCAAGATGGAAGAAGATTCACAGAGCAAAATGGGGAAAATCACCGGAGGTCTCGGAGGAGGCATGGGAGGCGGATTTCCTTTCTAAGGATGGATAGCGGATATGGATTATTACAGCAGCCAGATCACGAAGTTGATTGAAGAATTGGGGAAGCTTCCCGGAATCGGCCCCAAGTCGGCCGGGAGGCTTGCTTTCCACATTATAAATATGCCGCTTGACCAGGTGAAGCATTTGTCTGAGAGCATCCTGGATGCAAAGGAAAATGTCCACTACTGCAGAGAGTGCTGTACCCTGACGGATCAGGACATCTGTCCGATCTGTTCCAGCAGCAAGCGTGATCACAGTACTATTATGGTGGTGGAGAGTACCAGGGATCTGATGGCCTATGAGAAAACAGGAAAATACGAGGGCATTTACCATGTCCTGCACGGAGCAATATCTCCGATGCTTGGAATCGGACCTTCAGATATCCGGCTGAAAGAATTGATGGCCAGACTTCAGGGGGATGTGAAAGAGCTGATCATTGCTACCAACTCAAGCCTGGAAGGAGAGACCACGGCAATGTATATAAGCAAGCTTGTGAAGCCGACAGGCATCAAAGTCAGCAAAATTGCCAGCGGAGTTCCGGTGGGCGGAGATTTGGAATATATTGATGAGGTTACCCTTCTTCGGGCACTGGAGGGAAGAACTGAATTATGAAATGAAAAAGAGCAGCCGGGCAGGCTGCTCTTTTTCTGTAAGTAACTTTAAAACAATAAGGAGAGGATTTTCATCCTCAAGAGGGGTAGGATTTGAAAGTATTTAAAAATGTTTAACTACTTTACATTTCTTATTCTACTGGATAATTGTGACCAAACCGTGAAGAAACTGTGGATAAATTAAAAAAAGAGGTTAAATTATCAGAATCTTTTGAAATAAATAATGAGAAAACAAAAAACACTGTATACATGTTGAAATTGCTTGACAATATAAAACCCATTTTTTATAATAATAACATAAAGAGGAACAAGGGAACGGATACCTAGAAAGAATTGATGGGAGGCGATATTGTTTGGATATTATGTCGAAAGACATAGAAGACATTCTATATACAGAGAGTAATAAATTTCATACAGTGAGCCTTCAGAATATAGAATAAATATGTCCGGTATAGATTTTATACACAGGTCGGAGAGACAGGACAGGTAGAACGTCATACGAAGAATCAGACGTATATAGAAGAGAACGGAAATAAAAGAAATGAAAGATCAAGAAGTTTGATGTTTGAGTCGCAGAGACTCAGAGTTCGGATTGATTGAGAGATTGAAGGGAATACAGAAGTTGTGTATGGCATGTATGAAATAGGGCGGATCGAAGAGAAGCCTCCGATCAATAACAATTAAATAATCTAAAAGGTGAGTCGCAGAGACTCACCTTTTTTAGTTAAGCGAATATTATAGTAATAATTTCACACTTCATTTTTGGATTCTTGAAAAAGGCCTATAAATAAGATACAATACTTACCAAAGGAGATGAAGATCATGAAAAAACAGGATTGTATATTTTGCAGGATAATCAGCGGAGAGATTCCGTCAACAACCATTTATGAAAATTCAAAATTTAAGGTGATCATGGATATCGCTCCGGCCAACAAGGGGCATGTACTCATATTGCCGAAAGAACACTATGATAATATTTACGATATAGATACGGCCACAGCCGGAGAACTGTTTGAACTTGCAGCTATGACTGCGAGGGCTTTAAAGTCGGTTCTTGGCTGCGACGGAATGAACATTTTACAAAACAATGGAACTGTGGCTGGTCAGACTGTCTTCCATTTTCATATGCATATCATCCCGAGATTCGAGGATGATACCGTGAATATAGGATGGAAAGAACTGAGCTATGAAGACGGAGAGATGGAACAGCTCAGGGAAGCCATACGGAAGGAAATGTAAGGGCATGTCAAAGATATCCTGGAAACCGGGCAATATGATATATCCCCTGCCGGCAGTGATGGTAAGCTGCGGCGCAGAGGGCGAGCCTGACAATATCATTACTGTGGCATGGACGGGTACGATCTGTACAAATCCGCCGATGACCTATATTTCACTGAGACCCCAGAGACATTCCTACCATATGATTGAAAAGAGCGGTGAGTTTGTCATCAACCTTACCACGGCAGAACTTGCCAAAGCGACAGACTTCTGCGGCGTGCGCTCCGGAAGGGACCTGGATAAGTTTAAAGAGACGGGACTCACGAGGGAACACGGTACACTCTCATATGCGCCGTATATCAAGGAGAGCCCCGTGAACATCGAATGCCGGGTAGAAAAGATCAATCCTTTGGGCTCCCACCATATGTTTACGGCCAGAGTTGTAAACATTCTCGCAGATGATACTTATATGGAAGAAAACGGACGGTTTGCCCTCGAAAAGACCAATCCTCTGATCTATTCACATGGAGGATATTTTGAGACGGGCAGACAGATCGGAAGTTTTGGATACTCCGTAAAGAAGAAAAAAAGGAAGAAAAGAAATGACAAGCCAAAAAGGAAATAACTATATTTTAATCGGGATGCCCGGGGCCGGCAAGAGCACCATCGGAGTTCTGCTCGCCAAGGCATTGGGAGCCGAGTTTATCGATACGGATCTGGTGATCCAGCAGAAGACCGGAAAGCTTTTAAGAGATATTATCAGCCAGGAAGGAAACGAAGCATTTAAAAAGATCGAGGAGGAGGTCAACGCATCTGTCGAAGCAGAAAACTCTGTGATTGCACCGGGGGGAAGCGCCATTTACAGCCCCAAAGCGATGGAACATTTTAAAAATATTGGTACAGTCATCTATCTGAAGCTCGATTATGAAACGGTTGCCGAACGCCTCGGGGACCTTGCGGCAAGGGGTGTGGTGCTGGATAACGGGCAGACACTCAGTGACTTATACCAGGAAAGAATACCTCTCTATGAAAAATATGCAGACATCACGGTAGATGCCGATGATTTAAAGATCGGGGAAGCCTTAGAAAAAGTGTTGGAAAACTTAATGTAGTGTGATATACTGATAAATATGCGAGTAAGCGGCATGGAACTTTTGGACTTATGAAGGCTTTGATTGCCTGTCCAAGGGTTATGTATGAAAAAGATACGCTTATTTTTCAGAAGAATGGATAGAGTATTGATAGAGAATGAATGATTCGATTGATTGAATAGAGTTTTATATAGAGGTGTATGATGGAACAATATATCATTAAAGGCGGAAACCCACTGGTAGGGGAAGTTGTCATTGGAGGTGCAAAGAATGCTGCACTGCCCATTTTAGCAGCAGCAGTTATGACAGACGGGACGTGTACTATTGAGAATATGCCCGATGTCAGGGATACAAATGTTCTGCTCCAGGCCATGGAAGGCATTGGAGCCACAGTTAATAGATTAGGGAAACATGAAGTAGTTATCAGCGGAAGCGGAATGAATGTGGACTGCGATGTGGATAATGAGTATATCCGGAAGATCAGGGCTTCTTATTATCTGATCGGGGCGCTTCTCGGGAAGTATAAAAGGGCCAGAGTAGCCCTGCCGGGCGGATGTGAGATCGGAAGCCGTCCGATTGACCAGCATATTAAAGGATTTAAGGCGCTGGGAGCCACGATTGAGATTGAAAACGGCATGATCACAGCGACTGCCGATGAGTTGATCGGCTGTCACATTTATATGGATGTGGTATCTGTCGGTGCGACTATTAACGTCATGATGGCAGCGGCTTTGGCAAAGGGAAATACAACCATTGAAAATGTGGCAAAAGAACCGCATGTAGTTGATGTAGCCAATTTTCTGAACAGCATGGGAGCCAGCATACGCGGAGCCGGCACTGATGTGATCAAGATCAAAGGCGTAGAAAAGCTTGGAAATTGTGAATACTCCATTATCCCGGACCAGATTGAGGCGGGGACATTCATGACTGCGGCCGTGGCTACAAAGGGTGATATTACGATCAAAAATGTTATTCCAAAGCATCTGGAAGCCATCAGCGCGAAGCTGGAGGAGATCGGTGCGCAGGTAGATGAGTTTGACGATGCGGTCAGAGTTGTAGCGACAAAAAGGCTCGATTCCACCCAGATCAAAACTCTCCCGTATCCAGGGTTTCCGACGGATATGCAGCCTCAGATGGCAGTGTCACTGGCTCTGTCCAATGGAACTAGCATCGTTTCAGAGAGCATTTTTGAAAACCGTTTCCGGTATGTAGATGAACTGACAAAGATGGGTGCCCGTATCCAGGTGGACGGCAGAACGGCCATCATTACCGGAGTCAAATTGTTTACCGGGGCAGATGTCTCAGCACCCGATCTGCGTGCAGGGGCAGCGCTGGTCATTGCAGGCCTTGCGGCCGACGGTTATACTACGGTCAGCGATATCGGATATATCTACCGGGGCTATGAAGGTTTTGAAAAGAAAATTCAAAATCTTGGCGGAGATATCCAGCTGGTAAACAGCGAGAAAGAAATCGCCAGATTTAAACTTCGTATTGTATAGATAAAGGGGGAATTGCCGGTGCGACAATACCTGAAGAATGAAGTTTTTAAAATATCCAAGTGGATAGAATTTTATTTATCTGCGCTGATTGCCATAGCGGTTATCGGCGGCGGGATCTGGATGATCAAAGATCTGATCACTATTTTATCATCCAATCCGGATTCCAATGCTGTCTATCAGTTTGTACTCAATGCATTTAATCTTGTGATCTGCGTGGAATTCATCAAGATGCTTTGCAAGCATACTGCGTCAACACTGGTAGAAGTGCTGATGTTTGCGATTGCAAGACAGATGATTGCGCAGCATACCAGTCCGGTGGAAAATCTGCTCTGTATTTTTTCAATCGCGGTCCTCTTCATTATAAGAAAGTATTTTCTGGACCGTTTTGAGGACATTGACAAGACAGTATTTCTGCCAAACCAGAAGATTGCCAAAGTAAATGAGCTGGTCCATGTGAACATTCCGGAGGAATACAAAGGAGAGTCCATAGGGGAAGCAGTACTCAAGGGCATCGATCTGGAAAAGGAAGAAGTAAAGTGCGGGCATTGTTATTATTTTCCAGGCGGGGCAATCCGCGTATCTAAAGTTGCCGCAGGGCAGGTGAAGGAAGTGGAAGTCATCCGCAGCAGGAATGTAAATATCATGCCGAATTTATGATTTTAGATTGAAGCAGGTCCGATCAGTTCGGGCCTTTTTCGATATATATAGTTGCTGTTCAGCAGAGCGAAAGGAGCACATAATGGAAAAAATATTATTTACATCAGAATCCGTGACTGAAGGACATCCGGACAAAGTCTGTGACCAGATTTCAGATGCTATTTTAGATGAACTGATAAAACAAGACCCGATGAGCAGGGTAGCATGTGAGACTTGTACCACAACGGGACTCGTTATGGTCATGGGCGAGATCACAACCAATGCCTATGTGGATATCCAGAAAATAGTAAGACAGACTTTGACGGATATCGGATATACGAGAGCCAAATATGGATTTGACGCGAGTACCTGCGGTGTCATCACGGCCATCGATGAACAGTCCAAAGATATTGCCCTTGGTGTGGACAAGGCCCTGGAGGCAAAGGAATCCGATATGTCCGATGAGGAACTGGATGCCATCGGAGCAGGTGACCAGGGCATGATGTTTGGATTTGCTACAAATGAGACGGAGGAATATATGCCCTATCCGATCTCTCTTGCTCATAAGCTGTCCAAGAGACTTACGCAGGTACGTAAAGACGGGGTTCTTCCTTATCTAAGGCCGGACGGAAAGACACAGGTCAGTGTGGAATATGATGAAAACGGAAATCCTTTCCGTCTGGAAGCTGTAGTCTTATCTGCACAGCATGATCCGGAAGTGGATCAGGAGCAGATTCACGAAGATGTGAAAAGAGAGATCTTTGATAAGGTTCTTCCGAAAGAAATGGTGGATGATCAAACAAAATTTTTCATCAATCCGACAGGACGTTTTGTCATCGGGGGGCCGCAGGGTGACGCGGGACTCACGGGAAGAAAAATCATCGTAGATACCTACGGCGGATATGCACGGCACGGCGGCGGAGCTTTTTCAGGCAAGGACTGTACCAAGGTAGACCGTTCGGCTGCTTACGCTGCGCGCTATGTGGCAAAGAATATCGTAGCTTCCGGACTGGCTGACAAATGTGAGATCCAGCTGTCTTATGCGATCGGTGTTGCACATCCGACTTCCATCAATGTGGATACGTTCGGCACCGGAAAAATATCCAGCGAAGATCTCGTGGAACTGATCAGGAAAAACTTTGATTTAAGACCGGCAGGTATCATCAAGATGCTGGATCTGAGAAGGCCGATCTACCGTCAGACGTCCAACTACGGACATTTCGGAAGAAATGACCTGGATCTGCCGTGGGAACGCCTGGATAAGGCAGAGATGCTGAGAGAACAGGCCAAATAAGAGGATAGGATGATGTCATACGACCTTGTGTTTAAAAACGGAACCATTGTAGATGTAAAGACAAAGACAAGTTACAGGGCAGACCTGGCTGTGTCAGGGGGAGTGATCGCAGAGATCGGCAGTCTTGACGGAGAAAGAGTAGTGGACTGCAGCGGAAAGGTGCTCTGTCCGGGATTCATAGACGCCCATGTCCATATTGAGTCCAGCATGGCATCGCCGGCTTCATTTGCAGATGCAGTGCTGCCCCATGGGACTACGACGGTAATCGCCGATCCTCATGAGATGGTCAATGTCAGGGGAAATGAAGCTATGAAATATCTTCTGGATGCATCAGAGGATCTGCCGGTTTCCGTCTATGTGATGCTCCCGTCCTCCATTCCTTCTACACCATTTGAAACTAATGGGGCGGATTTCACGTCTAAAGATATAGAGGCGTGGATTGAACATCCGAGAGTGCTCGGCCTGGGAGAGGTCATGTGTTATCCGGATGTTCTTGCAGGAAGAAAGGAGATTATGGATAAGATCGCTCTCTGCAGGGGAAAAGTGATCGATGGACATGCTCCCGGACTCTCAGGAACCGATTTGTATCAATATATACAGGCTGGGGTCATGACGGACCATGAGTGTACCTCCTTTGAAGAGGCAGAAGAAAAGCGGAGAGCCGGCATGAAGATTCTCATCCGGGAAGGAAGTGCGGCAAGAAATGTGGAGGCGATCGTTTCAGGAATCGTGAAGAAGGGCCTTGACACGGAAGGATTTCTTTTCTGTACAGATGATAAACATCTGGATACAATCGAGCACGAAGGTCATATCAGTTATAATATAAAGAAAAGCATCCGGCTGGGACTGAAACCGGAGGAAGCAGTGGCCATGGGCACCTGGAATACGGCGCGGACATATGGCCTTGCCAGCGTCGGATGCCTGGAAAAGGGATTTGATGCAGACATCGCAGTCTTAGATTCTCTGGAGAATATGAATGTTCTTGAAGTCTATAAAAAGGGTCTTCCTTCCGGATGGTGGTTGGAACACAGGGCGGAACATGAAACGAATTACAGGGGAATGCTGCACACAGTGAATCTGAAACCGTTTACTGAGGAACAGCTGAAACTGCACACAGAAGGAAAAGTGCCGGTGATCGGGCTGGTGCCCGGGCAGATCACGACAAGGTACCTAAAAGAAGAGGTGCCTGCTAAAAATGGTCTTTTTTGTCCCGATTCCACATACTCAAAGCTGTGTGTGTTTGAGCGGCACAGAGGTACAGGGAATATTAAGGCCGCTCCGCTGAAAGGGTATGGGATCACAAATGGAGCAGTTGCTACATCTGTTGCCCATGACTCACACAATATTATCGCAGCGGGAGATAATGACAGAGACATTATGAAAGCTGTGGAGATCATACAAGAGATGCAGGGAGGCTATGCTCTGGTGCAGGGCGGGGAAGATATTCTGAGACTTCCGCTTCCGATTGCCGGACTCATGAGTACGCGGCCTGCAAAAGAGATACAGAACCGGCTGGATGCCATGGTACGGAGAGCCAGGGAAATGGGCATATCAGAGGACTGTGATCCTTTTATAACATTGTCATTTATGGCGCTGCCGGTGATACCGGAACTACGCCTGACAGATAAAGGACTGGTGGATGTAAAAAACTTTCAGATGATAAAGGAAAAAGGTGAGTAGAATGAGCAGAAGAAGGAGAACAAGAAGGAAATGGAACAAAGCCGGTATTGCCGGATGGATTCTTTTACTGGCTGTAGTCATAGCCGGGAGTATCTGGTTTGTCCGTTCCGGAAAGACAAAATACACAAGTGTAAATGACGGGATTGGAGAAATGACTGCGAAGGCCAATGAAGGTGTCATGGACAAAGGAACAGGAGACGAATTAAAGGAGTCGCTCTATGTTCCGAGAAAAATTGATAAAACGAAGAAGCTGATCGCATTTTCTTTTGATGACGGTCCGGCCAGAGAGAATACGGACAGGATTGTCAAGGCTTTAGACAAAAATGATGCGAGAGCAACATTTTTTATGCTGGGACAGAATGCCAACCTGTATCCGGAACTGGTAAAGGAAGTCATGGATTCAGGAAATGAAGTGGCAGGACATTCATGGAATCATCCTCAGCTCACAAAGATCGGGACTTCCGGAGTCCGGCTGCAGATGCAGAAGATGAACGCTGCCATCTCCAAGGTGACAGGAGCAGATGTGGGACAGCTTAGACCTCCTTACGGTGCTATCAATGACACGGTGAAAGCCAATGTTGATGCTCCTCTGATTTTATGGAGCATCGATACGCTGGATTGGAAGACACTGAATACAAATGCCACGGTCAACACGATTTTAAAGCAGGCCAAGGACGGAGACATCGTATTGATGCATGATATCCATAAACCTTCGGTGGCGGCAGTGGAAAAGGTTCTTCCTCAGCTGAAGGCAAAGGGATTTGAAGTGTGCACGGTATCTGAGCTCCTGGAAGCCAAGGGAATAAAGGTCGGCAAGGGCGATGTGGTCATTAGTGCAAACCAGATCAACAGGTATGAAAAATAGGTTACATAGGATCAGTGATTCACTCACCCGGGTGAGTGATTGACTGCAGAACTATTGTCTGGACAAAGGAAATTATTTGCCTGCGGCAAATCGCATCTGGCACGCAAAGTTGTCAAGCCCCTCAAAGAGTGAGGGGTTGGGGCGTTGAAGTGGGCTTGCTCCTCTTTTCGTATGCACAGAGAGTTCAGAAAAAGCTGGCCGGAGTATTCAGAGACAGGGGAGCGAAAAAAGATGACCACCTCTATTTTCTGAACGGAACAAAACCGCCGGCGATTCTCGTGGAAAGTTTTTTCTGTGATAACAAGGGAGACTGTGAACTGGGAAATGATATGAAAAAGCTAGGAAAATTGATTGCAGACGGTATCGCCGGAAAAACAGAATTGAGACAAAAGAGAGCTTTCGTATTATAGGGCCGTCTGCGCCGATGCATAAGGATGTGGAAAAAAACTTTCAAATGGTGCCGGGACTGTAGACAAAAGCCGCTGAAGACGGATCGGCTGCCACCTGGGCAATCTTTGAAGGAGAAGGTACCATGCCGGAATCGATCCAGCAGCTGGAAAAGAGGATTGGAACCGAATGGCTGCCAAACTCAGGATATGAGTTTGGGTTCCGGTAAAAAAGAAAAATGAGTAAACGGTAAATCAAAGATCCGGCAGCCATAATGACTGCCGGATCTGCATTCTTACAGATCATCTATTAAGGCGGTACTTTTTGCATACGCAGTGCTTTTTGCCTCAAAAAAGTCTGTTTTAATCATGTTGGCGTTGGAGAACTGTCCGACCCAGGACATGGACTCCGGTTCAGTTTCATTACCGGGATAAATGGGTTCAAAGCCGAGATTTTGGCATCTCAGATTTCCCAGGTACCTGATATATTCCTGCACCATTTCCTTTTTAAGCCCCTGGATCTCATCGCCGATTACATAGTGTCCCCAGCGTATCTCCTGTTCACAACCCTTTTTGATCATCCGGCGATAGTCATTGATACAGTCAGCATTGAACAGGGAGGGCTCTTCTTTTTTTAATTCCAGCAGAATATTTTTAAACAGCCACAAATGAGTATTTTCGTCCCTGTTGATATACCGGATTTCCTGTACAGAACCCGGCATACGGTGATTTCTTCCGAGATTATAAAAAAACATAAATCCGCTGTAGAAGTAAATGCCTTCTAAGATGTAGTTGGCAACAAGTGTTTTTACGAAAGTTTCTGCATTTTTATTGGTCTGAAAATCATTATAAAGGTCACCGATGAATTGATTTCTCTCCAGCAGATGAGGATCGTCTTTCCACTGATACAGGATATCATTTCTTTCCTGAGGCTCGCAGATCGTATCCAGCATATAGCTGTAACTCTGGCTGTGGACTGCCTCCTGGAATGCCTGGATCGACAGGCACAGATTGACCTCATTGGCCGTGATATATTCACTGATATTCGGAAGGTTTGCCGTCTGGATGCTGTCCAGGAAGATAAGAAAAGAAAGGATCTTATCATATGCCCGGCGCTCAGGCCCCGCAAGCTGCTTATAATCTTTGATGTCTGTCCCCAGATTGATCTCTTCAGGTATCCAGAAATTATTCATAGCCTGGCGGTACCAGATGCTGACCCAGGGGTATTTCATATTATTAAAATCATTCAGGTTTGTTGTATTTCCGTTGATCATCCTGCGCTTTCGGACATCCGTGTCACCGTAAGGATTAAACAGAGGTTTTTTTGTAAGTTCTGTCATTGATTCTCTCTCTTTCTGTAGTTAAGAAGAACAAACTTCGCAATCTTCAACTTCAAGGCTTTTGGACCGCATGTAATAAATTGTTTTTACTCCCTGTTCCCATGCCAGGATATATAGGTCCAGGACTTTTCGGAACGTGTATTCATTGGTGATATACAGATTCATGCTCTGTGCCTGGTCGATGTGTCTCTGACGGACACCGCATGCTCTCACAGACCAGGTCTGGTCAATATAGTGGGCATTTTTATAATACCAGAACGTCTCCATGGACAGTTCAGGGGCAACTCTTGGGATCAGCCCATATTTCTTCTCTTCCAGAAAGTACCGGTTCATGACAGGATCCAGGCCTGCCGTGGTCCCGGCGATAATGCTGGTGCTGCTTGTAGGTGCTGCGGCAAGCAGATAGCCGTTGCGCAGCCCGTGTTTTTTGATCCGGTCCTCAAGTACTTTCCAGCGTCCTTTTGTGAGACCCCGCTTTCTGAAATATTCCCCGGTCTGCCAGTCACTGCCCGGGAAATACGGATAATATCCTTTTTCTTCGGAAATTTTTGAACTGGCTTCCAGTGCGGCATAATGGATATCGGAAAATACTCTTTCTGCGAATTTTAAATGTTCTTCGCTCTCCCATTGTATTTTATGCTTTGCCAGCATGTGGTGATAACCGCTGACTCCGAGGCCTACGGGGCGGTATCTTCTGCTGTTGATCTCGGCATAAGGCACAGGAAAAAAGTTCAGGTCGATTACATTGTCCAGGGCCCTCACTGCACTTTCTGTGACATAGGACAGCTGCTCGTAATCGGTGACACAGAGATTCCCGAGGGAGAGGCTTGCCAGATTGCAGACTACAAAGTCTCCTGGTTTTGTGACGTTCACAACGACTTCCTCACCACCGATAATTTCAATTCTCTGTTCTGTCTGTACGGAGGCGCTCATATTCTGGGCGATCTCGGTACAGAGGTTGCTGCAGTAGATGATACCCTTGTGTGGGTTGGGATTTGCACGGTTGACATGATCCCGGTTGAATGTAAATGGCGTTCCGGTCTCTGCTGCACTTTTGATAATCATCCTCACGATATCTTTGATGGGGATCACACGCTTACTGATTCTGTCATCCCGGACACAGTCCAGATATTTTTCTGTCCACTCCGTTCCATAGCAGTCTTCCAGTGCATAGCCTTTGACTGTGAGTATGTCGTGGGGGCACATCAGGTACCAGCTGCCTTCAATATTATCTCTTGCCTGTTCCCAGAAATAGTCGGGATAGCAGACTGCAGGGAACACGTCGTGGGCTTTCATTCGTTCATCTCCGTTGTTTGTCCGGAGACTCAGAAATTCGGGAAGGTCTTTGTGCCAGACGTCCAGGTAAACGGCCACGGCACCCTGCCGCATTCCAAGCTGGTCTACGGCCACAGCCGTATCATTTGCAAGCCGTATCCAGCGGATCACACCTCCCGCAGCTCCCTCAAATCCCCGGATCGAGCTTCCGCTGGCCCTCACTTTTCCGAAGTAAAGGCCCATGCCTCCTCCAAATTTGCTTACTTTGGAAAAGCTGTCAATGCTTCGGTATATTCCGTCCAGGCTGTCCGGAACCGTGTCAATGAAACAGGAAGAGAGCTGATGGTAAGGTTTTCTGGCATTGGAAAGAGTCGGAGTGGCCATGGTGACTTGAAGGAGGCTTAACATATCATAAAAACGTTTGACCCACTGATTTCTGTCTTCTGTTTCCTTCATCGCCAGATGCATGGCGATGCCCATGAACATTTCCTGGGGAGTCTCCAGAGGATTCCCCTGCCGGTCCCGAATCACATACCGGCTGAGCAGAAGTTCCAGGCCGGAATAGTGAAACAGGTTGTTTCGCTCCGGCCGGATCCAGGATGAAAACAAACGGATCTCATCTTTAGAGTAATGTTTCAGGATATAATCTCCATATAAATTCTGCTGACTCAAAAATATAATTTTATCACAGAAATTCCGGATATGGTATTCTTCTAAATTGTTTTTAACCACAGATTCGAACTCCAGGATCTTGAGCCTTGCGGCAATATTCTCCCATTTGGGAGCCTCCTGGGAAGTGAGCTCGGCGGCCGCCTTTACAAGCAGAAGGAGTTTCTCATGATCCTCCATATTTTCCTTCAGAAAACTCTGAAACTTCTCGTTCAGGATATTTAAGTCATATTCTTTCTGCAGAAACTCATTTTGTATGGATTTAAGAAGGTTTCCAATCGGAAATTCATCTGTCCGGAATGCTTCCAGTATCGTCTGCCTTACGATGACAGCGTTTTCGGAGCCCTGTGCTCTTGTTATGTTTTTCATATGAATTGTTCACCTTTCAACTATATGTAGGATGCTAAAAATTATATTAACACAATATATTGATCTTGACAACGCATATCAAGAATAAAACTGATGCAAAGAGACACGGGAATATATTCCTCCTGGGAAATTTCACAGGAATTGTGCAGCTTCATTGTTTGATAGCCCCTCTCCCTAAAGCCTTTGTATATATTGATTACATTTTCAAGGTCTGTTAGGATGGATTTGTTGAAAATAACAACACAGTAAAGACCAGAAGATTCCGTCTGATGTGTTGTGCTCAATACCCAGGCGCCGGGCTTTGAGTCCAGTTGACGAAGAAAGGATGAAAAATTATGATGCAGAAAATTCAAAAATTCGGCGGGGCGATGTTTACTCCGGTTCTCTTGTTCGCCTTCGCGGGAATTGTCATAGGGATCGGAACCCTGTTTACCACAGAGACTATTATGGGCAGTCTTGCCGCTCCGTCCAGCATGTGGTACAAATGCTGGAATGTGATATTACAGGGCGGCTGGACCGTATTTAACCAGCTCCCTCTCCTGTTTGTTGTCGGACTTCCAATTGGCATGGCGAAAAAACAGAATGCCCGGTGCTGTATGGAAGCTTTGGTTTTATATCTCACATTTCACTATTTCCTGAGCACGATCCTTTCCCAGTGGGGAGGAGTCTTCGGGGTTGACTTCGCACAGGAAGTCGGCGGCACAAGCGGTCTCACAATGATCGCAAATATAAAAACCCTGGATATGGGTATGATGGGCGCACTCGCTATCGCGGGAATCGTCATTTACTTACATAACCGTTTCTTTGACACAGAACTTCCGGAATGGCTGGGTACGTTCAGCGGCTCCACCTTCGTATTCATGGTCGGATTTTTCGTGATGATTCCGGTGGCAGTCCTCGCAGCATTATTATGGCCCAAAATCCAGATTGGCATGTTTGCATTCCAGGGATTTGTCAAAGGAGCGGGAGCTCTCGGAATATGGGTCTTCGTCTTTTTAGAGAAAGCCCTGATTCCTTTTGGCCTGCACCATATCTTATATTCACCGTTTTATTACGACAATGTGGTGGTACCCGGAGGACTTTATGCCTACTGGGCAACCAAGCTGCCTGAGATCGCAGCGTCCGGTGCATCTTTAAAATCGTTGGTTCCTATGGCCGGATTCACATCCACTGGGTTCTCAAAAATCTTCGGATGTCCGGGGATCGCACTGGCTTTTTACTCAACTGCGAAGAAAGAGAAGAAAAAGAAGATCCTGGGTCTGCTAATTCCGATCACACTGACCGCGATTTTCTGCGGCGTGACAGAGCCGATCGAGTTTACCTTCCTGTTCGTGGCGCCTGTACTCTTTGTAGTCCACGCACTGCTGGCGGCCACCTTATCCACTACCATGTATCTGGCAGGAATCGTAGGAATCCACTCCGGCGGAGCGATCGAAATGGCTTCTTTAAACTGGATACCGCTGATGGGAAATCACTGGAAACAGTATCTGCTCCTGCTGGTCATCGGCCTTGTATTTACCGGAATTTATTTTGTGGTATTTAAATTTCTGATTCAGAAATTTGATTTCAAGACACCGGGTCGGGAAGATGATGATGAGATTAAATTTGGTTCCAAGAAAGAGTTCAGGGAGAAGAAAGGTTCTAAGCAGGACCAGAAAATAGAGTTTGCGCAGCTGATCCTTGAAGGCCTGGGAGGAAAGGATAACATAGAAGATGTGACAAACTGTGCAACCAGGCTCAGGGTCAATGTAAAAGATGAAAAGCTTTGTAAGGACGACCCTTATTTTAAATCCATAGGAGCCCATGGCTGCTCTGTGAATGGAAAGTCATTCCAGGTTATTATCGGCCTGAAAGTAGCAGGCGTCCGGGACGATTTTGAGAGTTTACTGTAGTAGGTTGAATTAAGAAAGCAGGGATAAAGATGATGAATGTAAAAAGCAGCAGATTAGACAGGTATTACAATATCGCCAGGGTCCTCCTTTGCCTGACACCGTTCGTGTGCCTTGCGTACCTTTCCATGGGAGCGGCCAGAGTGGGAGGCTCAGTCTCAGCCGCGATCGGGGAGGACCCTAAGCTTGCGGTGATGTTTCTGGTGTCTATGATCAATCCGTTTATCGCATACCTCATGACGTTTATGCAGAAGAAATTACACATGGATGCTTCCTATGCAGTTGTCAATCTCACCCTGCTCATTGCGGCAGAAATCATGCTTCAGAACATCTGGTATATCCTGCTCCTTGGGTTTATACTGTATAAGACAACCCGGGAGAGCGGACTGACCGTCAGGGAGAGCTTTAAAAAAGTTTGGAGGAATCAGTTTCTGAGTGTTATTTCAGGGAGCCTTGTCGTGATCGCGCTGTGCTCTGTCTGCCTGTTTGCAACCATAAGAATTGCGCTGCATTAAGCAGAAAATGGACGTAATTTCTACCGGATAAGTATCCATCTAACAATAGTTTTTTACCACTATTGTAGGAGCGCATTTTAAAGCGCGACGGAAATAGTGGTAAAAAACTCATTGAATGAAATATCTGTTTACATATCTCCGATAGAGAAGTTCACCAGGCGAAAGTAGTCTTTTACATCCGGAATCGTCAGACGGAGGCACAGAGGGCCGCCGCTTTTTCTGTATTCCTGATATAAACCTTTCTGGATCATGCGGCTGTTCCATATATCCAGAGGCTTACCGCCGTCAGTCCAAAGAATCACCGGCCCGCTGCAATGGTCTGCAAGGCACAGAAATTCATCCAGGTTAAAAATATAAAGTTTTATCATTGATCTGCCCTCCTTTCATAGATTACATAACTTCTCGGAATCTTCAGCCCTGATTTTATAAGGCTTTCAGACCCTATCTCAAAAAAATCACCCACTTTTTTTAAAAACACTTGACAAATCGCTCAAAATTTGCGGCGAAGCCGATTGATT
>NZ_CAJSYK010000019.1:0-49220 GCF_910574135.1 Anaerostipes faecis
ATATCGGGTTTCTGTCCGTAGGGCTACGATTTCGCTATCCCTTCTTCTCGCCCACACCTCACGATGCAAACCTTGGGAGTCGCTTACAAGTTCGTCGGTAGCTACGCCTATGTGGACTTGCACCACAGAACACGGACATGCCCGTCATACTTAAAAAATACCGTCATTCTCTTGTGGAACAACGGTATCTATTCGTTCTTCTATGGTTGATTTCTCTAACTGTAATAAGTGTTTATGCTTGTCTTTGAGTTCTGCCTGCTCAATCATATCTTTCAGTATCGTTGTATGATTTTCTCTGTCTAACTCCTGTACCATTTTGATTGTCGGTGCTACTTGTCTTTGTAGCCAATGCAACGCCTTTTGTAAGGTGTAAGGCTCTGGCTTTGTGGTTAAACGTATCGGTTCTCTGTTTTCTCCTATGAACCACGCCCAATCATCATTCATTTTCCATTGACTTTTCGGCTTTCCGTCCTCTCTGTCAACAAAGCACACATAATGATTGATGATAGAAAAAGCGGTGCGTTCGGCGTCCCGATAGGTCAGTAAATCTACAACGGCATAATAGGCTCGTTCATTCTTCATGCGTATCTCAAAGCGATTTTTGATTTCTGTATCTTCAACCTCTGTGCCATTCTTGACATACTGCTCATAATTCTTCTGATAAGCACACATATACAATTCGCTACTTGTTGAGCCTAGATATAAGGTTTCACCAGTATTTTTCGGTGTATCACTACCGCATTTCTCTGTACCGCTGTAATCTTTCTGCATACGGAAATAGGAAACACATTCGCCTGCTTTATATTTTGCTTTCAACTTTGGAATGTCTAATATTCCTGCTCTGTCATTGATAGCCAAGTCAAGCCGTTTCATCACACCGCCAGCCGTCATACAATCCAGCATGAAGTCATACCATGAGCGTTCCTGTGCCAATAGATAACTCTCCATTTGACGACAGCCTTTGCCTTTCAGTTCCAACAACACACCTAAATGCTCCTGTACGGAACACATGATATTGATGTCCCCAAGAACATATTTACTTTCATATCCGTATTTCCCATAATCTTCATAAAGCATGTAATCAGATTTCAGTTGTAGTACATCATGGATAATTGCCAATGCGTCCGTAGTGGGAAAGCGGACACGAAAATAATCAATCAGCAGGAACAATGGCTCTCGTGGATTGAAACGTTCAATCTGTTTCATTATCGTTTCTTGCAATTCACAAGAGGGAACAGCCTTTCCGTTTTCAATCTGATTAAAATAAGTTCGGCTAATGCCACAAGCAACGGCAATCCTTGTTTGTGTTACTCCGTATTCCTCACGCTTTTGTTTTAATTCTTCAATAAAGTTTTTATCATTCATTCTTCAATTCCTCCAATCAAAAAAGGCAACTACCATGTACTGATAATTGCCTATACTTAAATTTCTGCAAAAGAAAAAAGACAATCAACTTCTTACTTGAAATCAACTGTCTTTCTTATTTCTCTATTCAGTTTTCATGTGTTAAATGACCGCATTTTACTTAACACCCTGCAAAATACATTTTTGCCTTGTAAATACAGCGTTTTTCGCTTGTTATTGTATAGTGTTTCTTGTTTTTTGTGCCCCCCTTGTTAGATAACGGGGGCTTATAAGACTCGCTAACGCACGCCCAACCGCCGAAGTGAACCAGACACTCGCCAGCAAGCTGGCGTGGCTCTATGTCTTCGACCGCCACCGTGTCCGGATCACTCCGTTGGTTTGAATGATTTTGAGCTTATCTGCCACATAAACTGGAAGTTATACTTTACCTTTCTTGTATTTCTCTTTTGCATAATCATATGCTTCTTGGATAAGTGGTTTCAATTCCTCAAAAGTTTTTTCCGATGGATTCAGTGAACATATCCACCCCATCCACGCATATACAGGGTGGGGAAGAATTTTGTTTGTTGCAGAAAAATCATAATTCATATCAACTATACAACCCTTTGCAGGGCGTTTTGGTATAAAATCAAACATTTCTATAAAAGTAGTTTTTCGTACTCCTAAATTCACGCGGTATATATTCTCCCTGTTCAAGCTGGAGCTTTTGTCATTATCCCCGTCTTTCTCTTTTACCGTCAAAATATAGACACCGCGCTTTAGAATATTATCAGGATTATAATATATCCCTCTTTCCCCCCAACTATTAACTAAAACCGTTCCCTCTAAATTTTCAAGACAGTATTTTAATATTTCATCTGGTGTCATATATTATCCTCCACATCACAATGTTTATAGTTTTATAATCTGGGATTTATCGTTCTGACATATATTTGTGTATTTCATCAGAAGTCAATTTTCGTATTTGTGTGTTTGCGTATTCCTTGTATTCTTCAACAGTGAAAATAGGTTTCATATATCTACAGACTTTACCTTTATTCTTTTTTAGATATAATTGTAAATCCTCATTGCTTGCAAAAATTTTATAGGAATGTCTGCCATTTTCACTTTCTATTTCGTAAATACCACAAGATTTTTTCATACTGTAATCAGCGGTACGCAAATACATTTTTGCAATTTCTAATGATTTGAAAGGAAAATTCCATCTTTGTAGTCCACGCTTAGGGTCACGTTCAATACAGATACATCGTCCACAAGTTCCACAAATATATTGCGTATGATTTTGTAAACATTCTATCGGATTTAACAACGGTGTTATTCTATTTTCATCAACATAACATTCAATACACATTCTTAATTCACTTCCTTAAAAATTCAAATTTGCTACTTGCTTTATAAACTGAGAGCTGTCTATTTCTTGTACGCTTTTATTTTATCAAAATATTTTTTTAAGAGTTCTTTAGAATAAGTCTTTTCTTCCATTGAATTTCTTACTTCGTTCCAAAGAATAGATGCCACTTTCAATTTATTAGAATAACACAAACTATTTTCGTCTGAACAAAAATCTTTCAAAAATCGGTTCCATTGACAAACTGAATTATCATATTTGGCATAGTCTGATTTTCCATAATAAATTTTCAGCATATCTTGAATTGTAAATTCAATATCTTTTTCACTTTTTACTTTCCTCCAAGCTGTAGCCATTAGCAGTAAACTTAAATGGTGAAACACCTGTTAAAATCGAAAAATATTCTCTAAATTTGGCATTAAAAGAAAATCCACATTCAAGTAATGGTGTGTCTATGTTTATAATATCCACTTGCTTGCGCTTGATTTGTTTTGAAGATTTTTTAATCATATTGCCTTTAAAATACTGCTCAATAATATGATAAAGTTCTTGTTTTGTACCTCTATGTTCCAATCCTATTGATTTACATATTTGTGAAAGTTCTTCACGATACCAATAGTATCTATTAAATTCGTCAAATGAAGTTATATTTCTAAAATCAGGTCTATTTTCTATCAATATCTCACCTCACAACTTCTAATTTTCTTAATTCCATAAACTAGGTTTTATCCTTTCAAATTCTTTAAAGCAGACGAATTATTCTCTATGATTGTCTCAACAGTGGGACAGTTTTCTAACTCTGAACAGTCGCCACAAGAAGCAACGTCTTTTTTCAATGCACACTGCCGAATACCGCATATACTATCACAAAATACGGTTTTAATTCCTTCAACACGACAGCCTTGACAGTTAATATGTTCAGGAAGAATAGGTGCATTATTTAATTCAGCCCATAGCTTCGCAGTTTTTATACGCAACTCTTGGTCGTCATTAATTGTTGCAAGATATGCGTCGCATTTTTCACAATCCAGCCCACAATATCCAATCATATTTTTCATGGTTACGTACCTCTCAACTTCCGATTTATCTTTATGTACATTATACCACGATACTTTAATATCGTCATTTCTTTTCTGCTTTTGAAAAGTTACTTATCAGTCTATGTTTTGTAAAGGGTGCTAAAAGCATTACTTACGCAACAAGCCCTTGACAAACCATATCCCGATAAGTTTAGGGTAATCAAGCAGAAATCAAATAGTCTGTTGTGTCAAACTAACGAAAAAGAGATACCAACACATTTATGTAGTATCTCTAGCTTAACAATAATATTCTTTTCTCTGCAAGCAGGTAAACACAGGTTATTTCTTAATATCCTTTTGTTTTGGAAACTCCCAGTTCCCACTTGGATACGGTCTGCCTGGATACATACAGCTGGTTTCCCAATTCTTCCTGTGACCAGTCTTTCTCTTTTCTTAAACGATTTAAATTTTTATAGAATTTTCATAGGCTATCTCCTCTGTCTGTTTATATATATCATAAGAACTGCGGCTCTTTTTTTCCACCAAATGCCGTTGGAAATATGTCAACTAAAGTTAACATCCACGGTTTTTGGCCATTTTATGTGGATATCTCGAACCACTGTCGGCACTCATATTCTCAGCATTCTTTCTCAGAGAGCGCCTGTCGGCTGTACAGCTTCTGGGTGCTGTTCTTATTTTGGGAGGTGCTGTTGCAAGTGAATTATTACAAAAGAAAAATCGGCATAGCCGATAATCACTACTATGCCGATTTTTTCTGGGTTATATATCCCTGTTAAACATCACCAAACACCTGTATATATTCACTCAATTCCCGGTCTCTATGCTGATCTCATTAAACTGATCCAGCAAATCTTCTATAGCTAAAGTTTCTTTTTCTTTTCCTGCCTTGTCTAAAATTGCCTGTCCCTGGTGCATCATGATCAGACGGTTTCCATATTCCACGGCAAACCTGAGATTGTGCGTGACCATAACAGTCGTTAAGTTTTTCTCCCTGACGATCTTATCCGTCAGTTGCATGATCAGTTCCGCTGTCTTTGGGTCTAGCGCCGCCGTGTGTTCATCCAGGATCAAAAACTCAATCGGCGTCATTGTGGTCATCAGAAGTGCCATTGCCTGCCGCTGTCCCCCTGACAGGGCGCCGACCTTTGTTCCCATCATATCTTCGAGCCCTAACCCCAGCTGGGAAAGCATTTCACGGTAATGGCTGATCCTTCTCTTATTTGTGCCCAGTCCGAGTCCATACGCCCTGCCTTTATTGTCTGCCAGAGACATATTTTCAAGAATTGTCATGGAAGGACATGTTCCCATGGCCGGGTCCTGATATACCCTTCCGATCTTTCTCTGACGGACAAACTCCTTCTGCTTTGTGATTTCCTCACCACCAAGGCTGATTGATCCGTTCTCGGGCTGGAGACTTCCGCAGATCAGGTTCAACATTGATGTCTTCCCTGATCCGTTGCTGCCGATCACAGAAACGAAATCACCGTTCTGAATCTTTAAATTAAAATCTTTAAACAGACAGATTTCATTCACCGTTCCGATGTTATAATATTTGTCAATATTTTTAAGTTCAATCATGCTTTCACCTTCTTTTTCCGGTCCATACTGATGATCAGGATCACAAGAAACAGGATCGCAGTGATCAGTTTAAGGTCCTGGGAATCCAGTCCGATCTCGATGGCTGCTGCCACGCATGCCTTATAAATGACAGATCCGATGATAACAGCCGTTGTAGCCTTCAGAATATTTCCTTTAAAAATGTTCGTCCCGATGATAACGCTGGCAAGGCCAATGACGATAGTCCCGGTACCCATCGAGATTTCAAAAAATCTCTGCTGCTGGCACATGACACTGCCTGCCAAAGCTACCAGCCCGTTAGCGATGGAAAGTCCGACTATTTTTACAGACCCGCTGTCCTTAGCCAGTGACGTAACAATTTTTTCATTGTCCCCCACGGCTCTGAGCAGAAATCCGGATTTTGTCTTTAAGTACAAGTCCAGGAGGAGTTTTGCGATCAGCATGATCAGTGTAATGATGATCAGTGTCTTATACGGCTCAAGCGCCTCCGGAAATAATTTGTTGATAAAATCATTGTTAAAAATCGTATTGTAATTGAACAGAGGCACATTGGCACTTCCCCCGGTAATCCGCAGATTGATCGTATAAAGTCCCGTCATCATAATGATACCTGAAAGCAGATCCCTGACTCTGAACTTCACGTGGATGATCCCGGTCAAAGCCCCTGCTGCCGCTCCCGCCGCTGTTGAAAGGATCAGCGAAAGTATCGGATTGAACCCATTCATCAACAGTACCGTGGTGATGGCAGCACCTAACGGAAAGGTACTGTCCACAGACAAATCCGGAAAGTCCAGTATTTTATAAGTAATGTATACGCCCAGAGCCATCACCGCATAGATGAATCCCTGCTCGAAGACGCCAATGATCAGTTGTTCCATTTTTTGCTCCTATTTATTTGCTCGCTTTAATTTCTGTGAATGTTTCTACAGCCTCTTTCTTAACATCTGAAGGCAGTTTAATTCCAAGATCTTTTGCCACCTTTTCGTTGAGATAGATGTCTCCCTGATTAAACGTCTCAAACGGAATTTCGGATGCTTTCTTCTCTCCCTTTAATACTTTGGCAGCCATTTTTCCTGTCTGTTCTCCAAGTTTTACGAAGTCAATTCCCACGCATCCAATACATCCTAATTTCACCTGTTCGATCTCTGAACCGAATACCGGGATCTTTGCCTTGTTAGCTTTTTCCAGGTAAGTCGGCATTGAGCTTACGACCAGATTATCTGTAAGGTTTGTGATACAGTCTACTTTCTTGATCAGGCTGTCGGCTGCCATCGGCATATCTGCCGCCGCGCTGATTCCCTGAGTAATGATCTTAAAACCGTTCTTTTTAGCCACTTTCTCATAGGCTTCAATTCCCGCTTTAGAGTTAACCTCGTTAGTGCTGTACAGGATTCCTACATTTTTTGCCTTAGGAAGCACTTTACGGATCAGCTTCAGCTGTTTATCTGCAAGGATCAGATCAGAAGTTCCTGTAACTTCCCCTACATTTTTTCCGTCCTTGTCTACGAATCCTGCCAGTTCCGGTGATGTAACCGCAGTGTAGATAACCGGTGTCTTAGAATCAGAAGCTGCATTGTATGCGCTCTGGGCACTTGGTGTCGCAATGGCACAGATCAGGTCCATCTTCTTGGAAGCAAAGTTTGAAGCGATCTGGTTATCTGCGGCCGTATCTGCCTGTGCATTTTTATAAGTTATCTTTAAATTTTTTCCTTCCCTGATCCCTTCTTTTTCTAATCCCTGAATAAATCCTTTGCGGCAGTTATTTAAAGATTCATGCTCTGCAAACTGCTGAATCCCGATCTGATAGCTTTTGTCCTCACTTTTTTTTGAACATCCGGCAAATAATAATGTTGCTGCCAATACTGCGCTGCATCCTGCTGCTAATAATCTCTTTTTCATAACTTCTTCTCCTTTTCTCTACAATTGATTTTTTGCACTTATAGAGATAAACATTCATAGTAGTGGCAGCAGCGAATCTCTCCGCAGAAAGGTTCTCAGAACTTTCCTGTGGAATAAAAAACGCCCCAAGCTAATGCTTGAGGCGGATATCCGCGGTACCACTCAAATTGACATCATAAAAAATGCCCACTCTTTTCATATACCATCATATATGCCCTGTTGTGTAACGGGTCGGGTGCCCGGCAACTCCTACTGTGGTTCAGAACTGCCCTCGAAAGTCCATTCATCAGGGAATTCATGCTGCAATCCCACCATCTGCAGCTCTCTTAAAATCCTTCTGATCCTGACTACTACTCTTTCTCATCGGTTTATCACTATATGATAGAATGATAATACTTTTCTTTTTTCGTGTCAACCCCGAATTTTAACTCTTATTTATAAAAAGAATGTCCCTGATAAGTGAACAGTTTCGTCAGAGCCCTGTCAAACCAGGACACATTTCTTGGATTCGCCATTGTCTTTTCCACAAAATACAACGCGCCCTCTGAGTAGTCTTCTCCTTCCAGCGCCCGCTCCACACTTTCTCGTGTAGACGCTTTGATCGTCACCGAATTATACCGTCCGTCGGCTGTCGGAGAAAACTGTACGCTGCCATTGGTCCTCTGGAACACGACCTGTTCGATGGTGTTTGGAAATTCCTTGGAACGGACCCTGTTTATTATCACATTTGCGACTAAGATTTTACTCTTCATGTCTTTGTCAGTAGCTTCTGCTTCCACGATCCTAGTAAGGATTGCTTTCTCTCTTGTAGATATTTTTCCTTTGAGGCCTTTGACATCCTGTACTTTTTCAATCTGACGTTCTATATTTAACTTTTTAATCAGTGCTTTTCGCTCTTTAAACTGCTTCTGTTCTTCCAACAGTTTCCTCTGGATAAGCTGATCAACGCCATTTTCGCCCTGCGGCGGCTGAAATAAAGTATCACTTGCAAAGACCTGCTGCCCTACGCTGCATAAGCCAATCGCACAAGATATGGCTGCTACTTTCCATTTTTTCTTCAATGTCATATACACTCCTTTAATATAGTGTATGACATTTTTGAAACATTATTCACACTTTTGTAAAATTTAAGTCCAATTTCAGATACATCTACATTCTTTTACATAGCAGCATTTATATCGTCATAACATATATGTCATTTTCTGTATTTAAATCAAATCCACAGGACAGCAGCAAACCGCAGGACGCTGCATTCTCCTGTTCAGGCTGTACAACAATCCTCTCAGCATCATCCATACAGC
This sequence comes from Anaerostipes faecis, assembly GCF_910574135.1. Classification (NCBI taxonomy): domain Bacteria; kingdom Bacillati; phylum Bacillota; class Clostridia; order Lachnospirales; family Lachnospiraceae; genus Anaerostipes; species Anaerostipes faecis. The sequence goes on from NZ_CAJSYK010000019.1 coordinate 8,532, forward strand.
TTTAGAGTCTTCTCCTTTCTTCGCTGTCTGTCCATTTTTCTTGATCTCTTTATATTTCTAATTCTTATTTTTTCTGTCTTTGGATCTTTCGTAAGGTGTTTTAACTGCTTATATGTAAATCCGTTTCCTCCAGTTTTACTTATAATATGATTTGCTTCAATCTGTTCGTTCGTCTTAGGCTCCACTGTGTTTTCATCCCTGGATTCTGATGTCTTGTCTGAAAAATTTCTATTTCAATAAAAATGGAATTTAGTTAATCTGTAAGCCGGGTTCTGTCTTAAATGATCATCTATCTCGACTTGCTGTTGCCAGCAAGCTCCAGCGGCACACCGAAAAGCGGACCGGGCAAGCCCATAGCTTTTCTCCTGCCTTGCTTCGGATGGGGTTTACATGTGCCTTGCCTGTTACCAGCCAAGCGGTGGGCTCTTACCCCGCCTTTCCATCCTTACCGGCGATCGCCGGCGGTTTATTTCTGTTGCACTGGCCTGAGGGTCACCCCTACCGGACGTTATCCGGCATCCTGCCCTGCGAAGCCCGGACTTTCCTCACCAAAATACTTTGGCGCGATCATTCGGTTAACTAAATTCCGAGTGGAATTATACCATGTTCTTGTATGTTCCGTCAAACGATTTAGGGATTCCTTTTCTTCGTCTTAATATCAATTATGATCCCTGAGGCACCCAGAAGGCTTATAAGTACCCAGCCAAATTTCGATACCTGCCCTGTTTTCGCCGATGCTGCTGAAGCCTCGCCTGTTTTTTTTCCGCCGCAGCTGATCCTCTCCTCTCTGGATCTCCTGATAATTCCATTTCGTTTCTTCTCCATTTTCATTTATGTTTCCTCCTTTGACACACAAGGTAAGCTCTGTTCTTACCTCTTTTTCGACCACAATGTTGTGTTCCGTCGTCGTTCCGGTAATTCAATAGCCTTTAGGATGCAGAATGCCGCCGTCTTTAGATACTCCTCCGACTGTGGCACCTGTCTTTTTAATCCGAATATCTCCCTCTCTGACATCTAAAAGAGTCTGTTCTTTTTCTGCGGTGGACTGTACTCTTCCCTCCGCGTTTTTTCTTCCCCTTGAACTGCCTTGGGTCTGCTTGTCAGAGACGATTTGATCTAACTCAAATCCCCTTAATTTCTATTAATTTCCTGTTCCGTATCAAAGGTCATTAACATTTCTGAGCCAGAGCCAGCAGCCAAGTATGCTCTGCCGTATATGAGCCCTGCAGCTGTGCCGCCTTTTTTCTGTTCTTATCTGTCTGCGGCTGCAGCAAAGCCGAATATATTCTATAATTCTTCGTAAAAAAATTCTCTCTCATTAATTAAGATAGGGGTTCATCCCGATTAGTTAGATAAAAAAACTGATCCGTCAAGTCTCAAAGCAGCTTCCCCCGATGAACTCTCTGATAAGAGACGTCTTCGGTATATCCTCGCTTTTAACACTCAGGAAGTAGTCCAAAAACTTCAGCAGGCGCTTGGATTCCTGATATTCCGGACAGCCCGGGCTGATCTGGAACAGAAGTGGCTCTGCATACTGTTTTAACACGGCCAGCTCATAAATCTGGGCAGAATTAAACATGATATCTGCCTCCTCCTGATAAGGGAAAATATTCAGTTCTTCTCCCCTGCGCACAGATTCCCACCGTCCGATGGTAGTCTTTGCATCCGTTCCCCTGTGTCTTGCATCTCTCACGATCCTTCTTAACAGACGGCCATCGGAACTGGGTATCCGGTTGTGTTCATCTATATTGATCTGACTCAGCGCGCTGACATAAATCTTATATTTGTCTTCTTCTGAAATCTCACTCGACAGCATTCCGTTCAAGCCATGGATTCCCTCGATTACCAGCACATCATCCGGTCCGATCTTCTTATAATTCCCTTTGTATTCCCGTTTTCCTGAGACAAAATTATAGGTTGGGAGCTGTACCTGCTTTCCTGCCAAAAGACAGTTGATATCTTCGTTGAACAATTCCAGGTCAAGAGATGCGATCGTCTCGAAATTATAGTTGCCCTCCTCGTCCCTGGGAGACAGCTCCCTGTCTAAGAAATAATCATCCAGAGAAATCGGATGCGGCGTGAGCCCGTCGATCTGAAGCTGAATGGCAAGGCGGTGAGAGAATGTCGTCTTCCCGGAAGAAGACGGTCCTGCGATCAGGACAACCTTTTTCCCATCGCCCACGATCTTTGAAGCTATATCGGCCAGAAGCTTCTCCTGAAGAGCCTCCTGCACAAGGATCAGGTTATTGATATCTCCATTGGTGATCTCTTCGTTGAGAGCGCCGACCGTGTCCACCCTCATGAGCTTGCTCCAGGACCTGGACCTCTGCATCACATGAAACAGCTTTGGCTGAGGCGTAAACCTCGAAACTGAATGGAGATGGTCCCGCCTCGGGATCTGAAGGACAATCCCTCCCTGATATGCGTCCACATAAAAATTCTGGATGTAACCCGTGCTCGGCGCCATATAGCCATAAAAATAATTTTCATATCCGTCCAGCGAATAGACATTGGTCCTCGAAACCCTGCGGAACCGAAAGAGTCTCACTTTTTCTTTCATCCCCTGCCCCGCAAACCTTTTCCTTGCCTCGAACGTATTGTAGGAAATTTTTTTGATCTTTAAATCCTGTCTCACCAATTCCCGCATTTTTCTCTGGATTTTTTTTGCCAGCTCATCGTCCACTTCCAGATTATCGAGAGAAAATTCACAGAAGGTACTGTTGCCGATGGAGTAATTCATCGTAATTCGGTTGGTGCACCCTTCTCCCAGCATTTCCTCACAGGCTTTTAAAAACACGAAATTAACCGTCCTCTTATAAGTCATATATCCAGTCTGCTCCTCATTCGTCACAAACCGAATATCACAGTCTTCATCAATCGTATGGTGAAGCTCTCTCAGCTTCTCTCCCGTATAGGCGAGCAAAATAACAGGGGCGCCCGGCCTCTGAAACCTTTTCGCAAGTTCCTCCAGGGCCGTGCCCTCTTTTACACTGATCTTTGCTCCTTCTACTGATACATGCAGCATATTCAGCCATCAACTCCTCTCTGCTCTATTTTACGTCAAACGGACATTTTGTATGACTCAGGATGATCTCACACTCCGGCACTTTTTGTTCGAGAAATTTACCCATAAAATCTACGAAGATCTTTTCCAGTCCGTGATGGCCTGCGTCGATGACCGTAAGCCCCAGTTCCATGGCGTCCAGCCCTTCATGATGTCCGATATCTCCGGTTAAAAATAAGTCTGCTCCCGTCTCGGCCGCCTGCTGTTCCATATGTCTTCCGGACCCCGGAACAACAGCAACCTTATGGATTTCTTTTCTTTCATCTCCAAAAAGCAGGACATGTTCAATATCAAACGTATTTTTTACCAGTTCTGCAAAATCCCCTGCTGTCATAGAACACTCAAGTTCTGATACTGTACCGATCCCTTTCGGAATCCCGTCTTCTGTACACGTCGTTTCTGCCGGAGCCAGACTCTTAAGTCCCAGCGCCTCACAGACGATTCTTCCCATATGCACCACGTCGAAATTCGTATGCATGGCAAAACAATTAATGCCGTTTTCTATCAGCTTCAGAAGCTTTTTTTGTGTGCCCGACTCATCGGTGATACTCTTTTGCGGAGAAAAAATAAGAGGGTGGTGAGTCAGCAGAAATTCCACCTTTTGTCTGACTGCTTCTTCCACCACCCCGTTGTCCGCATCCAATGCGACCATGATCTTATGGATCTTCCTGTCTCTTCTCCCTGTAAGAAGTCCCACATTATCCCACTCCATGGCATAACGTGCCGGCACATAATCTTCTAATATCTCCGTCAGTTCACTGCATTTCATAGTTCTTCAGTGCCTCCTTTATCTCTCTGAGGATACAGGACAGTTCTCCTGCCCTGCGCCTTAGATGTTCTGAATCCTTTCCCTCAAAAGAGTCAAGGATCTTCTGTTTGTCCTTCAGCTCTTTTTTCAGATACTCCTTCATCAGAGGATTTTTTAATCCCGTAAGATAAGTACCGTAAGAATACTGCCACGACTCACGGTAAGATTCCCGGCCCCTGACAGCTTTTATGACAATATAATATTTCCCGTCTTCTTTTATCAGTGCTTCTTTTTCGATGGCAAATCCATGGCTGTGCAGGAATCTCCTGACCTTCTCCCAGTGGGACTGTGGTGAGAGGACCAGCTCTGAGAGCCGAAAAAGCCTGTCCTCTCCCCCCATTAAGATCTGTTCCATCAGGTCTCCGCCCATTCCGGCGATCACCACACTGTCCGCATCTATCGGAAGTTTTTCCATGCCGTCCGAAAGGATGCACTCGATTCTGCCGTCAAGGCCTTCTTTTCTTATGTTCTCCCCGGCCCTTTCAAGCGGTCCCCGATTGACATCCATGGCATATGCTTTGTCCGTCATCCCTTCGGAGGTCAGATAAATGGGTATGTATCCATGATCTGTTCCTATATCGGCGACACACATCCCTTCGGACACAAAAGAAGCAATTGTTTTTAACCGTGATGACAGTTCCATATCTCACCCGATCAATCTAAATAGTCTTTTAATTTTCTGCTGCGGCTCGGATGTCTCAGCTTTCTCAAGGCCTTGGCCTCGATCTGGCGGATTCTCTCCCTGGTGACGTTGAACTCTTTTCCTACCTCTTCCAATGTCCTTGCACGGCTGTCATCCAGTCCGAAGCGCAGCCTTAACACCTTCTGCTCTCTCTCCGTCAATGTTCCGAGCACTTCGCTCAGCTGTTCTTTCAGCAGCGTAAATGCCGCCGCATCCGCCGGCACCGGCACATTGTCATCCTGGATAAAGTCTCCGAGGTGGCTGTCTTCTTCCTCTCCGATCGGTGTCTCTAAAGATACCGGTTCCTGGGAAATTTTTAAAATCTCCCGCACACGGTCCACCGGAATATCCATCTCCTCGGCGATCTCTTCCGGAAGCGGCTCTCTTCCGAGTTCCTGCAGGAGCTGTCTGGATACACGGATCAGCTTGTTGATCGTCTCCACCATATGGACAGGGATACGGATTGTCCTTGCCTGGTCGGCAATGGCCCTGGTGATGGCCTGGCGGATCCACCATGTGGCATACGTACTGAACTTATAACCCTTCCTGTAATCGAATTTTTCTACTGCCTTAATAAGACCCAGATTTCCCTCCTGGATCAGATCCAGAAACAGCATCCCCCGTCCCACATAGCGCTTGGCGATGCTGACTACGAGACGCAGGTTGGCTTCCGCAAGTTTTTTCTTGGCTTCCTCGTCGCCTTCCTCCATCCTCTGGGCCAGACGGATCTCCTCATCCGCACTCAGCAGAGGTACCTTTCCGATTTCCTTTAAATACATGCGCACCGGGTCCTCGATGCTGACTCCGTCCGGGATCGTCAGGTCCGCTTCTTCTTCGATCTCTTCCTTGATCTCCAGATCTTCGTCGTCCTCTCCCTCAGGAATCGTAAGCACATCGACTCCGTTTTGTTCCAGGTAATCAAAAATTGCCTCCATCATATCCGACGTCAGCTTAAAATCTTTAAAATATGTCTCGATCTGGGCATACTCCAGAAAATTTTTATTTTTCTTCCCCAGTTCTACTAAACCTGCCAGCTTCTCGCTGAATTGTAACATTGTTTCGTCCATTAATTTCCTTCCTCTCATACCTATTTTAACCAACCTAAATCGAAATATGCAGCTTTGCCAGTCTGCCTTTCTCCTGGATCAGCTCCTGCCATTTCATGATGTCGTTGGATTCATTCATCTTGTGTTCAATGCTGTCTTCCTTTACTTTCCGGACAATATCGGTCAAAGCCTTGTCATTGTCCTCGGGCAGAGGCTTTAATTTCAGCGTCGTGTTGAACAGCTCCGCAATTTTCTTCTGGTCTTCCATGTCCGTATACTGATTCAGTATCTTAGCCGGCGTCACTTTGCCGTCCCTCTCGTATTCTTCAAAGAGCAGCATGGCAGCGCCGTGATAGATCGGTTCGATAAAATCGTCCGGTCCGATGATCCCGGCAAGCTTCTGAAAAAGAACCGGCTCATTGACCAGCCACGTGAGCAGCAGTTTCTGAGGCTCCTGCCTTTTTTCTTCTTTTTTAACTTCCGCCGGTCTTCGTTCCTGTTCCTTTGGTTTCTCCTGAACATATCCGCTGGTGCCGTAATACTCCACCAGATCTTTCAGTTCCTTTACGCCCATAAAAAATTCCCTGGATACGGCTTCACAGTAGTTATTCCTCTCCAGAGGTTCCCTTATACCGGACAAGAGTTTTGCCGCCTCGTGCTGGAACTTGGTTTTTTCCTCCGGGTCATCCTGATTGTACTTTCCTGCCGCCACCGATACCTGGAACATGAAGCTGCTCCTGGCTTTCTGTATACGGTTTCTAAGTTCTTCGCTTCCCAGTTCTTTTATAAATTCATCCGGATCTTTGTACGGAGTCAGGTTAAGGACTCTGACCGTGAGACCTGCACCTTTGAGGATGGGAATCGCCCTTAAAATCGCCCTCTGACCGGCCTCGTCGCTGTCGAAGGAAAGTATCACTTCGTTCGTATAACGTTTGAGAAGCATCCCGTGCCCTTCAGTAAACGCCGTTCCCAGAGCCGCCACCGCATTGGTGAATCCGGCCTGATGCATGGAAATGACATCCATATATCCTTCACATAAAATGATAAATTTCTCTCTGGAACTCCGGGCAAAATTCAGCCCGTAAAGATTCCTGCTCTTGTCAAACAGCTTCGTCTCCCTGGAATTTAAATACTTAGGGCTTCCGTCTCCCATGACCCGTCCCCCGAATCCTATAACACGGCTGTTGGCATCCTGAATCGGAAACATGACCCTGTTCCAGAACTTATCACTGCCTCCCCTGGCCTCATCAATGGTGACCAGTGCGGAATCCTTCAGTTCTTCGTCGGAAAAGCCCTTGCTCTTTAAAAACCGATAGAGGTCATCCTGATAGATATCTGCGTATCCAAGGCCGAACTTTTTGATCGTCTCCTCGGTAATCCCGCGTCTTGTAAGATATGCAAGTCCTTTTTCCCCTCTTTTGCTGTGAAGGAGGATATAAAAATAATTGGCTGCCATCTTATTCATCTCTTTTAATTTTACCTTGGCGTCTGCCTGCTGCTTTGCTTCTGCGCTGAGTTCCTGTTCCGGAAGTTCCATCCCGGCCCGCTCTGCCAGATACCGCACGGCTTCCGGAAATGTAAAGTTCTCATATTCCATAATAAAAGTAAAGACATTGCCGCCGGCCCCGCATCCGAAACAGTAATACATCTGCTTGTCCCTGCTGACAGAAAACGACGGTGATTTTTCATTATGGAAAGGACAGAGTCCGAAATAAGAACTGCCCTTCCGCTTGAGCGGTACATAGGAAGAAATCAAATCCACGATGTCATTGCGGCTTCTGACCTCTTCAATAATGTCATCTCCGTATAACAACAGCCTGTCCTCCTATCTGTGTGATAAATGTCCTCTATATATATTATTCTACATAAACTGATTCATTCCTTTTTATTTTTCTCACTTTTCCAGCCAGAACTTCGGAATGAAGATTTCTTTGTATGTCTCGATGGCAAAATGGTCCGTCATTCCCGCAATATAGTCACAGGCAGCCTGTTCTTTGGACTCGGTCACCCCAATTCTCTCTTTAGAGTAAGCAGGAAGCAGGTCGGTGTGGCGGACATAATATTCAAACAGCGGTTCAATGATGTGGTGCACTTTTCTTTCTTCTTTTTTCGTCTGAGGATTGAAGTACACATGGTCAAACATAAATCTCCTGAGCCCAAACATGGCCTTGTGCACTTCCTCGGACATCAGGATATCACTCCGGTTCTCGCTGTGCTTTACAATATCCCGGATGATCGTGTTGATTCTCTCCCTCACCGTATGTCCGAGCACATCCGTATATTCAGCCGGAATGTCTGATTCCCTCATGACTCCTGCCCGTATAGAATCGTCGATATCGTGGTTGATGTAGGCGGTCTTGTCGGCCAGACGCACGATCTTTCCTTCCAGAGTGGAGGAAATGCTGTGGGTGGAATGATTTTTCATTCCCTCCCGGACTTCCCATGTGAGGTTCAGCCCCCTTCCGTCCTTTTCCAGACACTCTACCACCCTGACGCTCTGAAGATTGTGGCGGAAGCCTTCGGGATTTAATTCGTTCAGCGTCCTCTCCCCCGCATGGCCGAACGGCGTGTGTCCCAGGTCATGCCCCAGGGCAATAGCTTCCGTCAGCAGTTCATTTAAGTTCAGCGCCCTGGCTATGGTCCTGGCGTTCTGCGCCACCTCCAGGGTGTGCGTAAGTCTCGTCCGGTAGTGGTCCCCTTTCGGAGACAAAAACACCTGCGTTTTGTCCTTTAAACGCCGAAAAGCCTTGCAGTGGACGATCCGGTCCCTGTCCCTCTGGAAACAGGTCCGAAGTTCGCACTCCACTTCAGGCTTTTCTCTCCCCTTTGAACGGCTGCTCTGCGTCGCATATGGACTCAGCAGCTTAAGCTCTGTCTGTTCCTGCTTTTCTCTGATGTTCATTGCCCCACCTCTTCCTGCATATGGGCGGCCGGAAATTCCGGCCTATCTCCGGGTAATGTCTGTCTCAACGACAGAGATCGCATCAAGCGACATCTTCATGATCTCCTTTACTTCTTCTTCTGTCATCTTAAGGTGATCCGCAAGCTCTTTGACAGTTGCCTCTCTTCCAAGGTTTTCTGCCAGAAATCTGGCTGCCTCGTCCAGACGGTTGGCCTGCCTTGCCATCTGTTCTCCCACCGAGTCCGTATTCATCTGCTCGGAAACGGCCTTCTTCATTGCCGACTCCGCTGCTTCCCGTAAAAATTTCTCGGCTTCCTCCGGCTCTTTGTCTCCAAGTTCAAATACAGCTTCTATAAGGCCCATATTGCCCTCCTGGATCAGATCTCCGAGCAAAACACCGTGCCCCGTGTAATTCTTGGCAGCCAGCGCCACATCGGCGAGCATACTCTCGATCAGTTCATTTTGGACGTCTTCCCCGTCTGCCAGCCGGACAATGAATTCTCGTACTTTTTCGGGATCAGAGCCTCCCAGCTCTGCAAGTTCCTCCTCATAAAACCGGATCACTCCCGGATCTGTATCTTCTTTCTGCGTATTCTTTTTCGGGCTTTTTTCATACCCCTCCACCTGCACTCCAGCTTCCACAAAATAGTCGCAGAGCATGGTCTCGATCTCATCTGTAATGTTCATTCCTCCGAAATACGATAAAATATCTTCCTTCCGGATCTTGTCGCCCCCGGCCTTTGCGACCTCTAAAAGCTCCTGCATCCCTTTTAAAAATAATTCTTTCTCCATGTAATTCTCCTATTTTAAAAACATAAAATATCCGATGACCAGGATACCAAGTATGATCCTGTACACTCCAAACGCCTTAAAATCATGCCGTTTTACGTATCCCATCAAAAATTTAATCGAAACAATGGATACAAGGAACGAAACGATCATCCCTATGGCCAGCACCACAAGCTCTGTGCCGGTAAAGGAAAGACCGAATTTTAAGATTTTTAAAAGACTGGCTCCGAACATGACCGGTATTCCGAGGAAAAACGAAAATTCTGCCGACACGGTCCTGGAACATCCGATCAGGATTCCGCCCACAATGGTAGCTCCGGAACGGGACGTACCCGGAATCAGAGACAATACCTGAAACACTCCTATGATAAAGGCCATCCGGTATGTAAGGCCCGAGAGAGAATCCATCCCTCTTCTCCGGCTTCTCTCGTTATGATTTTCAATGACGATAAATAAGACACCGTAGATGATCAGGGTAGCCGCAACTACCACCGGATTAAAAAATCTGTCATGAATGGCATCGTCAAACAGTATGCCGATGACGGCTGCCGGAAGGACCGCAAAGATTACTTTGTACCAGAGTACCATAGTCTCATGTTTCTGCTTCCGGTTTTTTTTTGGCGAGAGCGGGTTCAGCTTGTGAAAATAGAGCACGACCACTGCCATGATGGCGCCCAGCTGGATCACCACGTCAAACATCTCTTTAAATGCTGCCGAGACATTTAAGTTTATGAACTCATCTACTAAAATCAGGTGACCGGTGCTGCTGATGGGAAGCCACTCCGTAATGCCCTCCACAATTCCTAAAATAACGGTTTTTAAGATTAATATAAGATCCATTTCTGTTCCTTTCAAGATGATATTTTAAAAGGGTGACTAGAAAAAATCCTATTCACCCTTCGTGCTTTCTCTATTCTTCGTCTTCTCCATCCTGAAGAATCTTTACTTTATTACTCCGTATCTCCTCAACCGCCGTGGAAAGAGGCTTCTGTTCGTCTGCGTCTTCCGTAAGGGGCATATCTCCACCGATCAGCTGTCTCGCTCTCTTGGCACTGGCAATGACAAGTGAGTAGCGGCTGGTGATGATATTCTTGTCTTCGTCATCTCCGTTGATGACCTGCATTAATTCTGAATATGATGGGTGTAGCATAAATATGATTCCTCCTATAAGGTTTTTAATCCTTCCATTGTTTCTTTTACCAGATCCATGTTGTGTCTGCGCTCACAGGACTGTGCAGTGACCACCGCATGCACCTGGCCGACGCACACTTCCAGATCGTCATTGACGATAATATAATCATACTGACACATGTCCTCGGACTCTTCCACCGCCCTTGAAAGCCGCTTCGCTATGACTTCCTCAGACTCGGTTCCCCTTCCGATCAGGCGGTTTTTGATCTCCCTGGCACTGGGAGCCGTGATGAAGATCAAAAGAGCATCTTCATACTGTTCCCTGATGGCAAACGCCCCCTGTACTTCAATCTCCAGAATGACATTGTGCCCCGCATTGAGCTCATCTTCCACGAACTTCCGCGGCGTGCCGTAAAAATTTTCAACATATCTAGCGTATTCTATAAATCCGTTGTAGTCAATCAGGTTTCGGAACTCTTCTTCCGTCTTGAAAAAATAGTCTCTTCCGTCCACCTCCCCTTCCCGGGGCTGCCTGGTCGTTGCGGAAACCGACAGACTGTATCCGTATTTCTCCACCAGGCGCTTTGCGACTGTACCTTTTCCAACGCCGGAAAAGCCGGATAAGATGACCAACGCACCTTTTTTCATCGTTTTATCCTCCCTACTCGATATTCTGAACCTGTTCCCTGACCTTTTCCACGTTAGTCTTCAGCTCAATGGCGTGGTTGGAAAGTTCCACGTCACTGGACTTGGACAGGATCGTGTTGGCCTCCCGGTTCATTTCCTGGGCAAGGAAATCCAGTTTTCTTCCAACGCTTTCTTTCTCATAGAGTTCTTCCTGCATCGCCTTGATATGGCTCTTAAAGCGGACGATCTCTTCATCCACAGATATTTTGTCTGCGTATAAGGTTACCTCTGCCGCAATCCTGTTTTCGTCGATTCCGGCGTTATTTAGAAATTCTTTTACCTTATCTTCCAGTTTCGTGCGGTATTCCTGAATAATAGACGGAGAACGCTCGGCAATAAACTCAATGTCTTCTTCCATCCGGGCTAGCTTTCCTTCCATATCCTCCAAAAGTCTTTTCCCTTCCACTGTTCTGGACTCGACGAATTTCCCGCCGGCTTCCCTGACAGCTGCTTCGATCAGGCTCCACCACCGGCTCTCGTCAAAAGTCTCTTCTGTGAGAGAGAGCACCTCAGGAAACTGAGCCAGGCGTTCTGCCGTGACCGACACCGGAATTCCAAACTCTTCTTCCATCTGATGAAAGGCATCCATGTACTCTTTTGCCATCGCTCGGTTATAGTGGAGACCTACGCTGGTCTCGGACAAGTCTTCGTATGATATGGACAGATCGATCTTTCCCCTGTTCGCATACTGTTTAAACAGGTTCCGGACATCCGCCTCAAACATAGTAAACTTTTTCGGTATCTTTAATGAGATATCACAGTATCTGTGATTGACTGATTTCACCTCAACGGTGATCGTCTGATTGTTGTCATTGGATACGACGCTGCGCCCAAATCCTGTCATACTTCTAATCATTGGTCTATCTTCTTTCTGTGTATTCACTTGCCGGACGTAACGGCTGTTTCAATGTTTTATTATACGAAAAACAGCAGGCTAAGTCAACGCCTCCCGGCCAATAGTTTATTCAGGCACTCTAAATAATGCAGGATCATACCTTTTTTCATGGGAACAAAGAATCCTGCATCCAGTTCCTCAAATTTAAAATGCTTCGGACCGCCGTTTAACTGCCTGTTCCAGTATTTCATCGTCTCCTCAAAAGACATGAAATAACAGGCCTGCCTGTGGGTAAAATAAATCAGCAGAAAGCTTATGCCCCCCTGTTTTTCAAACCTCTCCATAAATTCTATTTGGTGTTCATGGATATTATGTACGGGAAATACGTCGTTTCCGCACTCTTTTGCGTCAAAACAGACGGGATATCCCTGGACAGCCCCCACATAGTCCACCGTACTTTTCTGGTCAAAATATGCTAAAGTGATCTGCCGGGTGGTCTTGTCAAACCGGACCGGCTTTATGGAGGTGGGGATCTTCTGGATCAGTGCCAGCCCCTGTTCCTTATATTTTTCATTTGTGTGGTTGATCAATTCCTCCAGAACCGATCCCCTCAGTCCTTTTAAATTCCAGGTTCCCATACGACTCTCCCAAACAATTCATTTGCTGTCCTCAAAAATATTTCCGGAGGCTCTGCGGCAACGGTCCTGCCGGACAGTTTCCTGCACCTTTCCATCTTTTCGGGAAATTTAAGACAGCCGCAGTGCAGCAGCTGGTGCTTTACGCCGAACTTCTGCTTCATCCACAGATTGACATCCCTGTCTCCGTACTTGGTATCCCCTGCCAGAGGGAATCCCATCCCGGCCAAATGGGCCCGGATCTGATGCGTCTTTCCGGTAATCAGTTCCACCCTCAGGAGCGTAAAGCCGTGCCCGGCTGCCATCGGCTCATAGGCCGTCTCGATTCTGCTGCCTTCGCCGAGCTTCTGCTCCGAAAAAGAAACCTTGTTTTCTCTGCAGTCCTTATATATATATCCGGAAATTCTTGCTTTTTCGTTCACCGTGCCCTTTACAACACAATAGTAATATTTTTTCACAAAACGGTCTCTCAGCACTTCCGCCATCGTCTGAAGCCCTTCCAGAGAGATTCCCGCGATCAGCAGCCCCGTCGTATTCCTGTCTAAACGGTTGCAGACAGACGGACGGATTAATTCCAGGTCAGATTCCTTTAAAATGCCGTGTTCCAGACAATAGGGGACGATCAGCTCATTCACTGACACATCCGACGGCTTTGCTTTCTGTGACAGCATCCCGTAAGGCTTATTAATGATGAGCACATTGGAGTCCTGATAAATTACAGAAAGATCCGCCTTTCTCCTCTCCGCCCTCGGTTCTTTCCGGAAGGAGGCAATGGTTGCGTCCGCCATATAAATACACACCACATCGCCGGATTTCAGCTTTTCATTTCCTGATGCTTTTTTTCCGTTCAGTTTAATATTCTTTTTCCGGAGCATTTTATATAGAAAACTTTTCGGAGCCTTGTTCAGATATTTTGCCAGCAGTTTATCCAGCCGCTGTTCTTCTTCCCTGGCTGAGATTCTGATTTCTTTCATACAGGTTCCCTTCTAGCCTATCAGCCTGACGATCAGACCGCTCGGCAGCAGCTTGCAGAGGACTCTCACCGCCTTCATGGAAAGCCCGTAGACAGAGACCGCCCTGCCTCTCTTTACATCCCTCAGAGCCTTTTTTACCACTTTTTCCGGCTTTGACATTGCAAGCTTTTTATATAGTTTCATTTCTTTTTTTTGATAGGCCGTATCAAAGAATTCGGTCTTTACCGGTCCCGGACAGACAGCCGTCACAATAATTCCTCTCTTTTTCAGTTCCTGTCTCAATGCCAGGCTCAGATTCAATACATAGGACTTTGTTGCCGCATAGACTGCAAATCCCGGCTGAGGTACAAACGCCGCAGAGGACGCCACTTGTACGATACGGGCCTTTCTGGGCATATACGGCAGCACGGCTCTGGTGATCCTTGTGAGTGCCAGACAGTTTACTTTCACCATCTGATCCAGCATCTCTTCCTCCTGCCGGTCAAACTTCCCGGCCAGTCCAAGTCCGGAACAGTTTACCAGCCCATAGACTTTCGGCTTTTCTTTTGCCAGGATATTTCTGATCCGTTCGGCACTGTCTTTTTTCGCAAGATCCAGTGGAATCGGCCGGATCACGATGTTGGAAACCAGCACCCCAAGTTCAAATAAACGGTCCGCCCTTCGCGCCACCACCCAGATCTCATCTAAAAATCCATGGCTCTTTGCCGTCTGAATGACGAACTGTCTTCCCAGACCTGAGGAAGCACCTGTAATAATCGCTACTTTCTTCATGTTATCACCTCTCGTATCGCTTAAACTGATTGATAGGTTCCGTTTATGATATCAAAGTAAGTTTCAATGTAATAGTCCGCCAATTCCTTTTTCTTTTCCGTTACCGCCTGGGAGTAGGAATCCCTGACCGCACAGGTCGTCATATTCGCTCTGTTTCCGGCCATGATGCCGTATGGAATATCTTCAAACACTAAAATATGTTCCGGAGAAACAGAGAGCTCCTCCGCGGTCTTCAGATACACATCCGGTGCAGGTTTCCCTTTCGGCACTTCATTGGAAGTACAGATATACTGAAAATATTCCCCGATTCCATGTGCCTCAAGACATGCCTTCGTCAGTTCCCTGGAATTGCTTGTGGCGATTCCAAGCGGAAGATTTTTCTCCTTCAGGATATCCAGAAACTCCTTCGCCCCTTCCTTGAGAGGGATCTCATTCATATACATCTCAAAAGCCATACGGTTCCATGTGTCCTTGATCTCCTGTATAGAAAGCGGCAGCGGAAATTTGTCTTTAAAATACTCCGCCGTCTCGTTAAAACTGAATCCCTCCAGGAGATCATTCAGCCCCTCCGGAACCTGAAGGCCATATTGTCCTAAAAATCGTTCGTCGATCTCCCGCCAGATCCACATGGAATCCACGAGAGTTCCGTCCAGGTCAAAAATAACTGCTTTTTTATCTTTTAGCATTGGTTCTCCTTTAAACATCTGATTTCTTCTTCTGTCAGCTCTCTTACCTGTCCCGGGAGAAGTTTTGGGTCAAGGACAAGGCTTCCCATGGAAAGTCTTTTGAGTTCTAAAACTTTGCTGCCCACCGCCTCAAACATTCGTTTGATCTGATGGAATCTGCCTTCCGTGATCCATACTTCCGCCTCTGATACTTCTCCTGATCTGTGTATGACAAGTCTCGCCGGCTTTAAAGGCTTATCATCTCCGATATCCATGCCTGACTCAAAGACCTCCTGCTGCTCTCTGCCGATTTCCCCTGTTACAGTGACAGAGTAGCGTTTCGTGACATGATGCTTCGGAGACAGCAGACGGTGAGCCAGTTCTCCGTCATCTGTGATGAGAAGCAGGCCTTCTGTGTCCTTATCCAGCCTGCCTGCCGGGAACAGTCCCTTCCTGTGTGTTCCGGTAATCAGATCCATGACCGTCTTATCTCTTCCATCTTTTGTTGCCGTCACCACACCTTTTGGCTTGTTCATCATTAAATACTCATATTCCCGGAAATTCAGTTTTTGTCCGTCGGCTGTGATCTCGTCTTCTTCGGGGTTTACTTTATGCTCTGGTTTCTTTATAATTTCGTCTCCTGCCAGGACTCTGCCCTGGCGGATCATTTTCCTGGCCTCGCTCCTGGTGCAGCCCAGGGCATCGCACAAAAACTTGTCCAAACGCAGTGTCTTCATCACATCCATCTCCATGACGGCGCATATTTATTTTTCATCCGTCCCTTTGACAGTTTCCCCCATCCGAGAGGATAACCGCAGACGGTGATCAGATACATACCGTCTTCTTTTTCGTCTGCAAGTATCGTTTCACATTTCAAATATTTCATGAGTCTGTCATCTGAAAGGCTTAGATCCAGGGTCCTCACATATCCGCTGTCGGATAGTGCCATAGCCAGCACCTGGCTTGGCTCAAATCTTTTCTTCTTCATCTCTCCCAGAAGCAGCCCGTGTCTTAAAACCCGGAGCCTGCCAAGGTCAGGCAGGTCTTTCGGCATAAGGATCAGTCTCCCCTTATGTTCTTTGATCCGGTCTCTGTCGAGGTCCAGCCTGCACTCGGACAAAAAGGCTTCTGCCTCCTCAGTGATCACTGCACGGGCAGGTCTGGATTCCTTCCTGCCCGAAGCCGGAGAGCCGTCCTTTTTCAAAAGAGCCAGAAAGTGGCCTTCCCCTTTGATCCTGTGCGGCCAGAGCCGGATGCATTTATTTACCTCCTGAAGTCCTGACACCGTCCACTCGGCGTGTCCTCTGTCAAACCCTTCACAGTCCGGCATATCCGCCAGGGACAGTCCGGGCTCCTGTTCCAGCAGATACTCTATCAGCTGCTCGTCCTCCTCCGGAGAGAAGGTGCAGGTAGAATATAAAAGGTATCCCCCAGGCTTCAGCATCTTTACTGCATCCAGGATGATTTCCCTCTGGATCTTTACATAAGGTTCAATGCCGTATTCGGCCCAGTTTTTAATCTCGCTGCTGCCTTTGCGGAACATCCCTTCTCCCGAACAGGGCGCGTCCACAAGCACTTTATCAAAATATTCATAAAAGACCGGAACAAGATTTTTAGGTTCCTCGCTTACGATCACGCTGTTGCTGATGCCGAACATCTCCAGATTTTTCAAAAGGGCTTTTGTCCTTGTAATGCTGATGTCATTGGACACCAGAATCCCCTCTCCCCGGAGTCTTGCCCCAAGTTCTGTGGACTTGCCTCCGGGCGCCGCACAGAGATCCAGTACCTTGTCCCCGGGCTCTACCGGAAGAAATGCCGCGGGTGCCATGGCGCTCGGTTCCTGAATATAGTACAGACCCGCATGATAAAAGGGATGCTTCGCAGGCTGCTCTTTTGGTCCGACAAAAAACCCGTTTTCCGTCCACGGCACCGGCTCGGTCTCAAATGGTGCGATCTTTTGAAATTCTTCCACTGATATCTTTGATGTATTGACCCGGATGCCATTCTGCTTCGGCCGTTTTAAACATGCCTCATAATCGCTGTATTCTTCTCCCAGAAGGGATTTCATCTTCTCAACGAATAATTGTGGTAATTCCATAACTTCTCCTATGACAGGCTCTGTGCGCGGTAGCCTTCCGCAATGATGTCCAGCTGCTTATTGAAATGGATCAGCTGCTCCATATCTCCTGTCTCATATATTTTGTAAAACTCATCCTGTATTTTGATGACTTCCTGTTTGTTGGCAACTTTATATAAATTCTGCATCGTTGATAAAATCTCAGAAACGATATTCGCTTTCTTCCTGAAAGAGTTCTGTGCATCCATGATCTCGTCTCTGACAATCGACATCTCTTTGTCAAGGACCACGATGGCATCCGCTGCATTCATGAGCTTTTCCGTGATATGCTCCGGTATATTTTCCTTGTACTTGTACTGAAGGGAATGCTCCACTGTTGCCCAGAAATTCATGGCCAGCGTGCGTATCTGTATCTCCGCCTGGATTCGTTTTTTTCCGTAGATCGTATCGACATCGTAATAAATGATGACGTGAAAACTCCGGTATCCGCTGTCCTTTGCTTTTGTTATATAATCCTTTTTTGTCTTGATCTCCATGTCAGACCGCTGTTCAATAATCTCTACGACACGGTCGATATCTTCAACAAACTGACAAATAACCCTGATGCCCGCAATATCCTCCAGATCTGTCTCTATCTCATTGATATTGATCTTTTTCCTCTGCATCTTGTCAAGAATGCTGGAAATACTCTTTACTCTCCCATCCACCTGTTCGATCGGTGAATAGCGGCCTGCGGTCCTGTACTCATTCATGATGTGTACGAACTTCAGCTTTAATTCTTCCACAGCTAAGTCGTAAGGGCAAAGGATCTCTCTCCACATCTGTAATTCCATTGCCAACACCTCCTTTAATCTATATTCTTATATTATATCATACTTTAACATTTGAAGCACGTTCATCCTCACGCATCTGTGCACAACCCGCGAAGCGTTTTCATTCCATAGGGAAGCTCGTAAAACTTTCCTGAGAAATAAACAAAAAAAGCAGGAAGGCCCTACTTTTTTCTCAGATGAAACCAGAATCATCTCCGGCTGTTTCTTACCATTCTAAATAAATTGTTCCCCAGGTCAGACCTCCTCCAAATCCGCACATGACAATCTTATCTCCTCTCTCAAGCATGCCCTTTTTATTGATCTCATCCAATAAGATCGGGACACTTGCAGAAGATGTATTGCTGCACCGGTCCAGGTTCATCGGAAACTTTTCTATGTCAAGCTTCAGCCGTTTTGCGGCCGAATCAATGATCCGTTTGTTGGCCTGATGCAGGACGTAGTATTTGATCTCATCTTTTGAAACTCCTGCTTTCTCCAATACATTTTCAATCGTCTTGGGAACCGTCTTTACTGCAAACCGGTAAACTTCCTGTCCGTCCATAAAGACTTGTTCCAAAGGCTCATGGTTCTCTACCAATAAGTTATTTAATTTTCTCTCGCCGCAGGTCAATGCTTCACCGAGTTTTCCGTTAGAGCCGTAATCAATAAATACTTCTCTGGAATCATCCGCTTCCACCACTGCGCACCCTGCCCCGTCTCCAAACAGGACACAGGAACTGCGGTCGCTCCAATCCACGATCTTTGATAAGGTTTCCACACCGATGACGAGCATCTTTTTCGCCATTCCTGCTTTTGCATATGCGATCGCAGTGGTCAGGGCATAGACAAACCCGGAACACGCCGCATTTAAATCCATACAGACCGCATTCTTGGCGCCGATGGCTTTTTGAACGTCACAGGCCCCGTTGGGAGTGGCCCGGTCACCGGACAATGTCGCAAAAAAGATACAGTCCAGCTCCTCCGGAGCGACTCCGCTTTCCTTCAGGGCTTCTTTCGCAGCTTTCACTGCCATACCGGATGTTGTATCGTCCACAGAAATATGACGTGCCCGGATTCCAGTTCTGCTGGCGATCCACTCATCGCTGGTATCCATCACTTTTGCTAAATCATCATTTGTAACAATCGTCTCCGGAAGATAACTTCCTGTACCTAATATTCTAATCGACATCTTATCATTTATCCTGCGCTTTCCTAATATTTTGTTTACCAAAGTATATTCTTTTTTTCGCAATTTGTCAATGCCGCCCAGCTATTGTCAGATGATGATGCAGACCAGTCCGCCGTTGCTCTCATTGACGATCTTCTCCATAGTATCCTGAAGTTTCTGCTGGCTTTCTTCCGTCATCTTCTGCGCTTTTGACTGCATGCCTTCTCCGACCAGCTGCTCCAGTGTCTTTCCGAAAATATTGATATCCCATATACTTTCCTGAGGATCACTCTTTCCCTTGTCAAAGTACTCCATCAGATCCTTGGCCTGATACTCTTCACCGACGATCGGTGCGATCTCCGTGGAGATGTTGGCCCGTATCATATGAATGGACGGGGCGCTGGCCTTGATCTTCACCCCGTATTTGTTTCCGTGCTTCACGATCTTAGGTTCTTCCAGCACAATATCTCCCTTAGTCGGGGTCACAACACCGTATCCCCGCTGTTTCACTGCGTTCAGGGCATCGGCCACTTCTTCGTATTCCTTTTTCTGTCTTGCAAGATCTCTCATGATAGAGATAAATTCGTACTCATTCTTGATCGGAAGTCCGATCGTATCACTTAAAAATTCATAATAGTAGGAATCATCCATATCCACTGCGATCCGGATCACTCCGGTATCCATGGCGACAGAATCCAGTTTCCACTGTTTTATGTATTGATTTTCGTAATCTTCCTCCTCATAGATGTCTTTCATGGTATCCTTCTCCATGAGCATCCTTCGGGCAGTCTCCATGATTTCCTGTTTGATCTTGTGGTCTTTTGGAAGCACCTCCACCCATTTCGGTACAAAAAAGCCAATAGAAGAAACCGGAAATTCCATCAGTACACTCTTGAGTATATAATAAATATCATCCTTTTTCAGCTGTTCACAGTTCATCGGGAGCACTTTTGCTCCGTATTTGGCTTCTTTTTCTTTGGCAAGATTCACGGTTTCTTCAGAATATGGACGGCTCGTATTTAAAAGTACCACAAATGGTTTATGTAATGCTTTAAGCTGTTTGATTGTCTCTTCTTCAGGCTCCTGATAATTGGCCGCCTCTATGTCGCCGAAGGAACCGTCCGTGGTCACTACGATCCCGATCGTGGAATGTTCCGTGATAACTTTTTTTGTCCCTATGCTGGCCGCTTTTGTAAATGGGATCTCATAATCAAACCACGGTGTCTTTACCAGCCGTTCTTCTTCTCCCTCAATGTGACCCACGGCTCCGTTTACCATGTAACCCACACAGTCGATGAGACGGACTTTCATGCTGATGCCGTCATCCACGTTGATCTCCACCGCTTCATTCGGCACAAACTTGGGTTCCGTTGTCATGATGGTTTTTCCGCTGGATGACTGAGGCAGCTCGTCGTTGGCACGGTTTCTTTCATTTTCATTTTCCATATTCGGGAGAACCATCAGATTCATAAACCGCTTGATGAACGTGCTTTTTCCGGTCCTCACCGGACCTACCACACCGATGTAAATCTCTCCGTCGGTCCTGGCCATAATATCCTTATATACATTAAAGTAATCCATAATATCCTCCTACAATAGACTGTTAAAGTATATGCAGACTTCTGGCAGGATATGACTGTAATAAAGAAAAAAGGACTGCGCGGGCAATCCTTTTTTCTCTTTTATTACTAGTTGATTATGTATTCTGTTTCAAGAAAAGAACTTTTCCTTTACTTCTTTTACCGGCATGTCCTGTCCGGTGAACAGTTTAAATGCAGCCACTCCCTGCCATAAAAGCATTCCGTCACCCTGGACAGTCTTGCAGCCCGCTGCCTTAGCCTCTTTTAACAGCTTCGTCTCTTTCGGATTATAGACGACATCTGCCACAACCATATCTTTATGGAACAGACTGGTATCCCGGATCACGGAAGTGTCTTCTTTTGGTTTCATCCCGAGAAGAGTTCCGTTGATGAGGATATCGGTTTTTAATACCGCTTCTTTCACAGCAGCTTCGTCATCCAGATCGATCAAAGTTATGTCACAGTCTGAAGTTTCTTCCCGGAGCTTTTTATGCATCTCTTCCGCCCGTCCGAAGAAATCGTCCCTGGGGTTGATGACCGTGACGGATTTTGCTCCATCCAGAGCACACTGTACCAAAATCGCTGTCGCGGCACCTCCGGCGCCAAAAATCACAATATCTTTTTCCTCGATTGAAACCCCATGGTCTTTAAGGTTTGCCACAAATCCTTCGCCGTCTGTTATATGTCCGTAAAGTTTTCCGTCCCTGTTTACCACAGTGTTCACCGCACCGATCAGCCTGGCTGCCGGAGACAATTCATCCATATATTTTGCTGCCTCCGTCTTACACGGCATGGTCACATTGATCCCCTGCATATTCAGTGTGCGCACTGCGCTGATGGCATCCTTTACCTGATCTTCTTTGATATCAAAAGCCAGGTAAGCTGCGTCAATCCCGAGTGCCTGAAATCCATAATTGTGCATAGCCGGTGATCCTGAATGTCCCACCGGTGACCCGATCAGTCCCAGTAATCTTGTTGTTCCTTTAATTCTGCTGTCCATAGTTCCTCCTAATTTCCTCCCGGAAAAATCTTATATGCTTCCGGTTTTTATTTTCATTTTATCTGAAAGCAGACGGCAATGTTGAGTCTGCCTTTTTTTCTTTCCTAAGAAACAAAAAACGCTCCGCAGATTGTGCACAGATGCGTAAGGAAATCATTTGACTGCGTCAAATCGCATCTGGCACGCAAAGTGGTGAAGGCCTGAGAGATAAAATGGGCTTGCCCACTTTGTTCTAAATTTAAACGGATTCTGTGATGATCTCCCGGATCAAATCTCTCTCATCCATGTGATGTTTCACCCCTTTGATCTCCTGATAGTCTTCATGGCCTTTGCCCGCCAGGATGACAATATCTCCCTTCCCCGCATGTTCCATGCAGTAGCGGATGGCTTCTTTCCTGTCAGGGATCGTGACATACTCACCCGGTCCCTTATGGACTCCCACCAGAATATCGTTGATGATATCCATCGGTTCTTCATTTCTCGGATTGTCCGATGTCACCACCGTAAGGTCCGCAAGTTTTGAAGATACTTCGCCCATCTCATACCGTCTGGCTTTGGCCCGGTTGCCTCCGCAGCCGAACAGACAGTAGATCTTTTTCGGGTCATACTTTCGGATCGTTGTGAGCAGGCTTTCCAGACTCATAGCGTTGTGGGCATAATCAATCATCAGAGTGTATTCGCCTGGTGTTTTCATAATTTCCAGCCGGCCTTTTACCTGGATCGTATTCAATGCGTCCAGGACATCTTTCTTTTGAATCCCCATATGGCGGCATAAAGAAATAGCTGCCAGAGAATTATAGACCGTAAAGTCCCCCGGAATGTCTACATGGACGTTGTACTCTTCTTTCCCTTTTAAATCGTAGGAAACACCAAGGTATCCGGGTTCCTGAATGCGCTCTATATGTTCGGCATATACATCGTTGCCCGGATTCATCCCAAAGGTCTCCAAAGAACATGTATGTCCTTTAATAATTCTTTCTACATAGTCATCATCTCCGTTTACAATTCCCTGCCTGCACTGCTGAAACAGCAGAGATTTGCAGCGAATATAGTCATCCATATCCTTGTGTTCGTTTTCTCCGATATGATCTTCGGCCAGATTCGTAAAGATACCGTAGTCAAAGGTAAAACCGCTCACCCTGTGGAGCATCAGTCCCTGTGAAGAAACTTCCATGACGACATTTTTGCATCCCGCATCCGCCATCTTCCGGAAGGATTCCTGGATCACGTAAGATTCCGGCGTCGTATTGACCGAAGGTATCCTCTCTTCCCCGATGACTGTCTCTATGGTTCCGATCAGTCCGGTCTTCTGTCCCGCGTGTTCAAGGACAGACTGGATCATGTAAGTGATCGTTGTCTTGCCTTTCGTCCCGGTAATTCCTATGGTCGTCAGTTCTTCCGCAGGATATCCGAAGTAAGCCGCGGACATCTCTGCCAGAGCCTTTCTCGTGTCGTCAAAACGAATCACCGTCACGCCGTTCGGAACTTCCACATCCCGTTGTACAGCGACAACTTTGGCACCCTTTTCGATTACCTGCCCGACAAACTTATGTCCGTCAAAGGCAGCCCCGGAAATACAGACAAAAACACTGCCCTCCTCCACTTTTCTTGAATCATAGACAAGAGCCGTGATCTCTGTATCTTCCGTGCCCTGTATGAGAGTATATTCTGAGCGTTCCAATAATTTTGATAATTTCATAGATTCCTCCTAAGCCAAAACTTTTTAAAGGTCAATCTCCCCATCAAATACTTTTGTGGCCGGTCCTTTCATGAAGATGGTATGTTTCTCTTCGTCATATTCAATCTGAAGGTCTCCTCCCAAGAGGTGGACCAGGACTTTTTTGCCGGTCTTCTTATTCAGATAGCTTGCGTAGGCGCTTGCACATGCACCGGTTCCGCAGGCCAGAGTCTCCCCTGCTCCGCGCTCCCAAACACGCATCTTGATCGTATGGTCGTCGACCACCTGGATAAATTCTGTGTTGACTCTGTCCGGAAACATCGGGTGATTCTCAAACATAGGCCCGAGCTTTTCAATATCAAGATCATCCACAGAATCTACAAACACGACTCCATGGGGATTTCCCATAGATACACAGGTGATTCTGTACTCTCTGCCGTCTACGAGGACAGGCTTGTCGATGACTTTGTTCTCCTCATCATAAATCACCGGTATTTTATCGGCATCCAGCACAGGGGCCTCCATATCTACATTGACCCATGTGACCTTCCCGTCTTCCACCGTCAGGTCCAGTTCTTTGATCCCGCCTTTGGTCTCGATGGTAATCGTTGTTTTATCCGTCAATCCATAGTCATATACATACTTTGCGATACAGCGGACTCCATTTCCGCACATGGCTCCTTCTGTACCGTCACTGTTGTACATGGCCATCCGGAAATCCGCTTTGTCAGAAGGATGAATACAGATCATGCCGTCTGACCCGATCCCAAAATGGCGGTCACTGACAAACTTCGCCGCCTCATTCGGATTTTCTATCGTTTCTTTAAAACAGTTCACATATACATAATCATTGCCGCAGCCATGCATCTTTGTAAATTTCATGGAATCACTCCTTATTTTCATAGTGTTATTATTAGTTTATTTATTTTACCATAATCAATATGGAAACACAAAGTGTTTTCTGCCGCTTTTAATTGTTCTCTATGGCGGCTTGAACGATACTCTTCATTTTTTTCACTCTCAAAACATGGTATACTATACTATAAAATCTAAACTATTTATGTAAAAGAGGCGGCATCTGTTATGGAAAAAGAAAAAAATGATTTTACAAAAGGAAGCGTCACAAAAAACATCATAAACCTTGCTGTACCTATGACTCTGGCTCAGCTGATCAACGTACTGTACAGTATTGTTGACCGTATCTATATCGGAAGAATGGGAACAGATGCCGCTCTCGCCCTGGGAGGTGTGGGCATTACCTTTCCGATTATCACAATCATCATGGCATTTGCCAATCTGATCGGTATGGGAGGTGCCCCTCTTTGTTCCATAGAACGCGGAAAAGGGAATCAAAAAAAGGCCGAGGAGATCATGGGAAATTCTTTTTTCCTTCTGATTCTCCTGGGCCTTCTGCTCACGGCTGTAATACTTATATTTAAAAAACCTGTTATTTATGCATTCGGAGCGAGCCAAGCCACATTTCCCTATGCAGACAGCTACATCACGATCTATCTTCTGGGGTCTGTTTTTGTAATGATCGGCCTTGGTATGAACAGCTTCATAAATTCTCAGGGTTTTGCAAGATCCGGCATGCTGACGGTTTTGATCGGCGCCGTCTTAAATATTATATTAGATCCTGTTTTCATCTTTGTCCTGCATCTGGGTGTCAGGGGAGCGGCTCTCGCAACTGTCATTTCCCAGTTTATTTCCTCTGTATGGGTGCTCCTGTTTCTCGCCGGCAGAAAAACAATACTAAAACTGAAAAGGGAAAACTTCAGGTTAAAGCTCAGTCTGGTCAGGCAGATCGTAACCCTCGGTCTTTCCGGTTTTACGATGTCGGTCACAAACAGCATCGTACAGATTGCCTGCAATGCAACTCTGCAGATCTACGGAGGAGATCTCTACGTAACAGTCATGACGATTTTAAATTCGATCCGGGAAGTCATTACGATGCCGGTTACCGGCATCACTAACGGCGCACAGCCGGTCTTAGGGTACAATTACGGAGCAGAACAGTACGGCAGAGTCAGGCAGGCCATCCGCTTCATGACATTTTCATGCATTGTGTACACCTTTTTCGTATGGGGAATTCTGCTCCTCGCCCCACACTTTTTTATTCATATTTTCAACAGCTGCCCTGAGATCATAGCAAAGGGTGTCCCTGCCCTGAAACTTTACTTCTTTGGGATCTTCATGATGTCCCTGCAGTTTTCAGGCCAGTCCACTTATATCGCTCTGAACAGGTCCAAACAGGCCATCTTCTTTTCTATTTTCCGGAAGGTCGTCATTGTCCTTCCTCTGACCGTCTGCCTGCCAATGCTGTTCGGTCTCGGTGTCAACGGCGTTTTTATCGCAGAACCCGTCTCCAATTTTATCGGAGGAACCGCCTGCTATGTCACAATGCTGCTCACGGTTTACCGCAAACTGAAAGACTCCGGAGAACAAGCTTAAATGCTCGTTTCCGGAGTCCTCTTTTTTTATTCTCTAACCAGTTTATGAAGTGCTGCCTTCTTTACACAGACACAGAACAGTTCCATCGCCTGTTCCAGTTCTTCCACTGTAGGGTATGTAGGCGCAATCCTTAAATTGCTGTCCTTCGGGTCCTTCCTGTATGGATAAGTCGCTCCTGCACCGGTGAGTACAACACCCGCCTCTTTCGCCAGACGCACAACCTCTTCTGCACATCCCGGATATACATCCACAGACACAAAATATCCGCCTTTCGGCTCCTCCCATACAGCGAGCCCTGTTCCCGCAAGCTCTTTGTTCAGATATTTGAGAACCGTTTCAAACTTCGGCCTCATGCACTCAGCCAAAACCTGCATATGTGCTCTCAGGCCCTCTGCATTTTTAAAGAACTGTACGTGACGCAGCTGATTGACTTTGTCATATCCGATCGTTTGCGCACCCATGACTTTTTTGATTTCATTTATATTCTCGTCACTGGAAGCGATCAGGCTGACACCGGCTCCGGGGAAGGTAATTTTTGATGTGGAGAAGAAATAATACGGACGGTTCTTTGTACCGGCTTCTTCACATGCGTCAATGATATTCTTAACTTTCACATCCTCAAAGACCGGATGCACACCATAGGCATTGTCCCAAAATATTTTGAAGTCTTTCGCGGCAGTCTTCATGGAAGCCAGTCGGTCTACTGTTTCGTCACTGTAACAGATGCCCTGTGGATTGGAATACTTAGGAACGCACCAGATACCTTTGATGGACGCATCACTTCCCACAAGCTCTTCCACCATATCCATATCCGGACCTTCTTTCGTCATAGCAACCGGAATCATTTCGATATCCAGAATCTCGCAGATGGTAAAATGACGGTCATAGCCGGGACTTGGGCAGAGGAACTTCACCTTGTCAAGCTGGCCCCACGGCTTCTCTCCCATAGTTCCGAACACAAACAGACGCATCACTGCGTCAAACATTAAGTTAAGGCTTGCATTTCCTCCGACGATCAGCTGGCCGGCCGGAATATCGAGCAGTTCACTGAAAAGTTCCTTCATTTCCGGAATCCCGTCCAGAACGCCGTAGTTTCTCACATCCATTCCTGCCTTTGTGTGATAGTCCGTCATTTCTTTCAGCATGCCGTTGGCGTGATCAATCTGCGACGGCGCAGGCTTTCCTCTTGACATATCAAGACTTAAATTCCTGGACTTCAGTTCCTCATAATCCTTGTCTGCTGCTTCCTTTGCCTGTTCCAATTCTTCCTTTGACATTTCCGCGAATTCTGTCATAGCTTTATCCTTTCTTATTCTTCTTCCCATTTAAGGTTTGTATGTTCCTTCTTGCGCTCCCTTAAGAGCAGGTCTGCCACTGCCTCTTTCGGATCTTTTTCCTCAAAGAGCACTTTGTTTACTTCTTCGATGATCGGAACACTGACATTGTTCCGCTTTGCGAGTCCGAGAGCCGCTTTGGCGGAATAGACGCCTTCCACCACCATCTTGACTTCATCCATAGCCTCTTTCGGAGTATATCCCTGTCCCATCAGGAGTCCGGCTTTCCTGTTCCGGCTGTGAACACTCGTACAGGTAACAATCAGATCACCGATGCCGGTCAGACCGGTGAATGTCTCGATCTGTCCTCCGAGAGCCGCTCCCAGTCTTGTAAGTTCTGCAATTCCTCTTGTCATCAGTGCCGCTTTTGTATTGTCGCCGTATCCCAGACCGTCTGTGACGCCGGCAGCCAGGGCGATGACGTTCTTTAATGCTCCTCCGAGCTCAATTCCCATGATATCAGGACTCGTGTAGACACGGAACACCTCATTCATAAACAGATCCTGAAGCATGACAGCTACACTTTCCTTTTTCGCGCCGACAACACAGGTGGTCGGAAGTTTTCTTCCCACTTCCTCTGCGTGGCTCGGGCCGGAGAGTACACAGACAACAGCACCCGGGATCTCCTCCTCGATGATCTCTGTCAGCGTCTTATAGGTTTCATCCTCGATCCCTTTCGCCACATTGACGATGACCTGGCCTTCTTTTATATATGGAGCCATACGATTTGCCATTGAACGGACCACCGGAGACGGCACGGCCATGACGATGACATCTCTGCCGGCGAGTGTTTCTTCAAGGTCGGCGCTGACCTTTATATTTTCCGGAAGCTTCACTCCCGGAAGCTTGTCTTTCTGCTCTCTTTCCTTCTGAAGCATCTCGATCTCCCGGGAATCGTGAGACCAAAGTGTCACTTCATGTCCATTGTTCGCCAGCAAAACTGCCAAAGCACTTCCCCAGCTTCCTGCACCGATTACGCTAACCTTTTTCATAGTTTCCTCCTAACGTTTTACCTTCTGTCCGAGTTTGTTTTCCGTCCCGTGAATGAGCCGGTCGATATTTGCCCTGTGGCGCCATACGGCCATGACCGTAAACACACATCCCACCGCTACAAGCTGCCAGTCGCGGGGACTGCTGAAATATAAAATAAACGGGATCACCAGCACCATGCAGATGGAACCCAGTGATACATATTTGCTGATCCCCGTCACAACAGAAAAGATCAGCAAGCAGAGAAGTCCGAGTCTCCAGTCGAATGCAAAGATCACACCGCCCGTTGTGGCAATTCCTTTCCCGCCTTTAAAATGCAGGTAAAAAGGAAAATTGTGCCCGATGACCACGGCAAACCCGGTCACCAGCCAAAGCGTGGCTTCATGGGCCATTCCTCCAAACTGGGGAATTAATATGTATCTGGCAATATTGACTGCGATCAGCCCCTTTGAGGAGTCCCCAAGGAAGGTTAGCAGTGCCGCTGTCTTTCCGAGGGTTCTCAGTGTATTCGTCGTTCCGGAATTACCGCTTCCGTAATCCCTGATGTCGATATGATTGATTTTCCCAATGATAAATCCTGTCTGAATGCAGCCCAGCAGATATCCCATGGCCAGGCAGAGAAAAACACAAAGGACCATTACTTCTCCTTCCTTTCCCGCGCAATGATGTGGATCGGGGTTCCCCGGAATCCAAAAGTATTCCGTATCTGATTTTCAATATATCTGGTATATGAAAAGTGCATCAGCTGCCTGTCATTGATAAATACAACAAATGTGGGCGGCTTTACCGATACTTGTGTCATGTAGTAGAGCTTCAGCCGTTTTCCTTTGTCAGACGGCGGCTGTTTCATCGCCACTGCCTCAGCCAGAATCTCATTCAGCACTCCTGTCTGAACACGCATGGCATGATTTTCAATGACTGCGTCAAGCATATCAAAGATTTTCGGAAAACGCTGGCCTGTCTTTGCTGAGATAAAGATTAATTCTGCATAGGACATGTACGCCAATACTTCACGGATCTTGTTTGTGAACTTATAGATCGTCTTGTCATCCTTCTCCACCAAGTCCCATTTGTTGACCGCAATGATCATCCCCTTGCCCCTCTCGTGAGCAATACCTGCGATCTTTGCGTCCTGCTCGGTAATGCCTTCCGTGGCGTCGATGACCAGAACCGCCACATCACACCGTTCCACTGCGGAAACTGTACGGATGACGCTGTAACGTTCCAGATCTTCTTTGATTTTATTTTTCCTTCGGAGCCCTGCGGTGTCAATAAATACGTATTCCTTTCCGTTTTTCTGGATGACCGTGTCAATGGCATCCCTTGTCGTTCCCGCAACGTCCGATACAATAACTCTCTCCTCACCGAGCATTTTGTTGATGATAGAAGACTTCCCTGCATTGGGCTTTCCGATGATGGCGATCTTGGGCCTTTCATCTTCTTCCTCTTCCAGTGCCTTTGGATCACAGTTTTCCACGACCTCATCCAGCAGATCACCGAATCCCAGCTTGGAATTTGCAGAAACCGGGTGTGGATCGCCCAGTCCCAGGTTATAAAATTCATAGGTATCTGCCAGGAACTTGTCATAGTTGTCCACCTTATTCACTGCCAGGACCACCGGCTTTTGAGACCGTCTCAGCATGTCCGCCACCTGGAAGTCCGCATCCACCAATCCCTGCCTCACATCTACAAGAAAAATGATCACGTCTGCAGTCTCAATGGCGATCTGTGCCTGTTCTCTCATCCTGGAAAGAATCACATCTCCCGAATCCGGCTCGATCCCGCCGGTGTCGATCAGCGTAAAATTATAATTCAGCCAGGAAATATCCGCATAAATCCTGTCCCTTGTCACTCCCGGTGTATCTTTTACGATTGAAATATTCTCTCCCGCAAGTGCGTTGAACAGCGTGGATTTCCCCACGTTCGGCCTTCCCACTATTGCTACTATCGGTTTACTCATTTTTATTTCCTCTCTGTATGGAATCTCTCTTCCTAAAACTTCCGTTTGATTATATGATAATCTTTCCCTATTGTAAAGATTATATCACATTCAAAGCACAATGAATGCCCCCAAATTCCCCCGTTTTCCTTTTGTTGCCCGGTGGGAAAACAAAGCATCGCTGTTGCAGCAGGTACACAGATCGGTGATGTCCAGATTCTCCTTTAAAATACCTGCCTCCGTCAATATGATCTCGTTGGCCTTCCACAGGTCCAGCTGATACTTGTCATTTTCTTTCCTGTCCAGAAATTCTTCTTCCGGGTGTGCTGAAAATTCCTTTATGAACTGCTCTGCGACATCTTCGCTGACCTCATAGCAGTCTCTGCAGATAGACGGGCCGACAGCCGCCACAATATCCTCAGGACGGCATTCATATCCGTCTTTCATATGCATTACCATCTTTTCTCCGATCCTTCCGACCGTTCCCTTCCAGCCGGAATGGGCCAGAGCCGCCACTTTTTTGACAGGGTCAAAGAAGAACAGAGGCACACAGTCCGCATACCCCGTATACAGTGGGATTCCAGGTACATCGGTCACCAGTCCGTCCATTCCGGTCATGACTTTTCCGCAGTCTTCTTTCCCGACTGTCTTGATCTTCGTGTCATGGATCTGATTGGAGAATACAAGCTTTTTCTCGTCAAAACCTATGGCCTGCCCGATCCTGCGGAAATTTTCATCCACAGACGCTTCATCGTCTCCCCTTGCATAGCTTAAATTCATAGAGGAAAACATCCCTTTACTGACGCCTCCCATCCTGGTGGAAAATCCATGGCGGACTCCTGCCTGATCCAGTTTTCTAAACGTTAGATACGGCACCTGCCCTTCGTGCAGCACCGTAGAATGATTATCGTTTGATCTCTTAAAATGCATTTTTTATCACCCTGATCTTCTTTCCTATGATCTCTACTACATCAAATCTTGCCGGCCTGTCGAACATGCCGCGGCAAAACAGATAATATTCTGCCGTCTTTTGAATCTTTTGCTGTTTCCTATGGTCAACAGCCTCTCTCGGATATCCGAAGGCTGTATCCCGCCGGTATTTCACCTCGGCAAACACAAGATACTGTCCATCCCTGGCAATAATATCAATTTCCCCATAGCGGGAATAAAAATTTCTCTCGATGACTTCATACCCCTGAGTCAATAAAAACCGGCACGCAGTCTCTTCCTTCTCCATACCGGTCTTTCTATGATTTTTCATATGTATTTCCTTACAAAACTCTTTCGGTGAAGTGTACAGATACCGTGCTCTTTGATCGCCTCGATATGAGCCTTTGTCCCATAACCTTTATTCTTGGCGAACTGATATTGAGGATAGATCTGATCGTATTCTTCCATCATCCGGTCTCTGGTCACCTTTGCCACAATGCTTGCCGCCGCAATCGAAGCGCTCTTTGCATCCCCTTTGATGATCGGAACCTGCTCTGTTCCGATCCCCGGGATCGTCACCGCATCATTGAGCAGCAGATCCGGCTCGACCGGAAGATTTGAAACCGCCGTCCTCATCGCTTCATAGGTAGCATTTAAAATATTGATCTCATCTATGACTTTTTCCGAAGCCATTCCGATTCCGACGGCCAGAGCTTTCTCATAAATTTCATCATACAATGTTTCTCTCTTTTTGGGCGAAACTTTCTTGGAATCGTTCAGATATAAAATATCACAGTCTCCCGGCAGAATGACGGCTGCCGCTACCACAGGTCCTGCAAAAGGCCCCCGGCCCACCTCATCGATCCCGCATATATGGGAATACCCTTCGTATTCTCTCTCATAAGAAAACATCTCATACATGCGCTGCTTCTCTTTCTTCAGTTTATCTAACCGTTTTTCTTCCTGTTTTGTCATAAGTACCTCTCTATAAGATCCTTCCCGCATCTTTGAGCGGAAACAGCCTGAAAACTACTCTTCCCTGTATCTCTTTCCTGTTTATTGGACCCACTCTTATATCCCTGCTGTCCATGCTGTTATTCCGGTTATCTCCCAGTACAAAATATTCATCTTTTTTTAAGGTAATGCTGCCCTCCTCATTGACGGTAAATGTCATATGATCTTTGGAATAATCCCTGGATATCATCCGGCCGTTTATATAAACTGTGCCGCTACGGATCTCCACCGTCTCCCCGGGCATTCCGATGACTCTCTTTACCAGCTTTTCTTTTCTGTCCGCGGGATTTGGAAATACCACGACTTCAAAGCGCTTCGGGTCCCGGAACCGGTAAGTCAGCTTGTCGACCAATACGCTGTCCATATGGTGGAGCGTCGGCTCCATGGAATAGCCGGAAACCCCGGTTCTCTCCCCTAAAAATGTGATGACGAGAAAGGAAACACAAACTGCTATAAAAACAGTTGATCCCCAGAAACATAATTCAGAATAAAAACGATGCGCCCTGCGCCTTATTCGAAACGACATGTGTTTGATTACCCCTCAAAGTCAGCAGGTACTTCCAGCGTAATCTTTCCAAGCTTTCCGTTCCTGTATTCCTCCAGCAGGATGTGTGCGGCCTTTTCATAATCCAGCTGATTGCCTTTTTCTTTACAATTCCGGTTAGCCGCGATCTGTTCGAGGATTTTCAGTGTATTCTTCTCCTCTTCAACCCGGTAGCGTGCCGCTAAGATACCCGGATATTCTTTTACCAGAAACGGGATCAGCTCCATGGCCATCTCTTCCTGATTTAATATTTCTTCCTTGATAGAACCGATCAGAGCCAGATGAAGGCCTACTGTCTGATCCTCAAATTTGGGCCACAAAATTCCCGGCGTGTCTAATAACTCGATATTTTTATTCAGCTTAATCCACTGCTTTCCCTTTGTCACGCCCGGTTTATTTCCGGTTTTCGTACAGGCTTTTCCGGCCAGACTGTTGATAAATGTAGATTTCCCTACATTCGGGATTCCCGCGATCATGGCGCGGATCGGCCGGTTCTTAATTCCCCTCTTCCGGTCCCGCTCAATCTTTTCTCTGCACGCCTCCATGACAATGCCCTGCACCGCTTTTACTCCGGTTCCCTTCTGG
Organism: Anaerostipes faecis; assembly: GCF_910574135.1. Lineage (NCBI taxonomy): Bacteria > Bacillati > Bacillota > Clostridia > Lachnospirales > Lachnospiraceae > Anaerostipes > Anaerostipes faecis. The sequence goes on from NZ_CAJSYK010000019.1 coordinate 41,623, forward strand.
GAATTTACCTTCCCGACAAAGAATCCCCTGTCTCTAAAATACTGTTCCCAGAGTTCTGTCTTCCTGCTGTCTGCAAGATCCGTCTTGTTCAATAAAATCAGCCTGGACTTGTTCTGAGCCAGCTGGTCGATATCAGGATTCCTGCTTCCGAATGGAATTCTCGCATCCACCAGTTCGATCACAATATCGATCAGCTTTATATTTTCCTGCATCATTCTTTTTGCCTTGGTCATGTGACCCGGGTACCATTGAAATTGCATGTGTCCTCCTTCTTTATCCAAAAGGCCAATATTTGATCCCGACCTTGCCTATGATCTGTGTCTTTTTTACATTGCCGACTACGGCGCTCCTGGAATCTTCGCTGTTATTGTAATTGTCTCCCATGACAAAATATTGATTCTTGGATAGTTTTACGCCGTCTGCTGCCAGTCCGGGAGACAGGATCTGTTCTTTTCCGAAGCTTTTGGCCTTTCTGCCGTCTACATAGACGTTCCCGTCCCTGACCTGAACCGTCTCTCCTGGGAGTCCGACCACTCTCTTTACATAATACTGCTTGTTCGTCTCGTCCTCTGACTCGAACAATATTATATCATATCGCGCCGGACTTTTCACTTTATAAATCAGCCGGTTGACCAGCCGCTTTTCTCCGCTCTCATAGGTGGGAAGCATGGAATCTCCCTGTACCGTATAACCGGCACACAGAAAACGGACAATGATAAAAGCCGCAAAAATCACGGCCAAAAAAGTCAGCACATATGCCGCGATCTTATCCCGTCTCTGCCTTTTTTTCTTCCTCATCTGATAAGTAACCGTATATCCGCTCACAGATCTCACACCCTTTCTTTAAACAAAACAGGGACAAGCTCCGGCTCGTCCCTGTGTTTTTTTGAAAAATATTATACTCTTTCTTTCACTTTCGCAGCCTTACCTACACGGTCACGTAAGTAGTATAATTTCGCGCGTCTAACCTTACCTTTGCGCACAACTTCGATCTTCTCGATGATCGGAGAATGTACAGGCCATGTTTTTTCTACGCCGATGCCGTTGGAATTTTTGCGCACGGTAAATGTCTCGCGTGCTCCGCCGTTCTGTCTTTTGATGACAGTTCCTTCAAACACCTGAATTCTTTCGCGGTTTCCCTCTTTTACTTTTCCGTATACTTTTACAGTGTCACCTGTTCTGAAATCTGCAACTTCTCTTAACTGTGCATCTTCAATACTTTTAATGATATCGTTCATGTTGTTCCTCCTTAAATCTTTTTAGATGTTCATAATACCTTGTGTAACAGAGGACCATCCTATTTATAACAACTGCTATATAATATCACAACAACTTTTTTTTTGCAAGGATTATTTACTTTTTATCGAGCAGATCCGGCCTTCTCTCCTTTGTCCTCAAATAAGACTGCTCTTTCCTCCACTCTTCAATCCTTCCGTGGTGACCTGAAAGCAGCACCTCCGGTACTTTTCTCCCCAAAAACTCCGGCGGTCTTGTGTACTGGGGATATTCCAGCATCCCGTTTTCAAAAGACTCGTACTCCGCCGAGTCTCCGTTATTCAGCACTCCCGGAACCAGTCTGGAGATGGCGTCGATCATCACCATAGCCGGAAGCTCTCCTCCCGTCAAAACGTAATCCCCAATGGAGACATAATCCGTGACAATCTCTTCTAAGACACGTTCATCCACGCCCTCATAATGGCCGCACAGAAAAACAAGTTCTTCTTCCTCTGCAAGCTCCTTAGCCATCTCCTGGTGAAACACCTTTCCCTGAGGAGTCACATAAATCACCCGGGGCTTCTTCTCCATCTTTTGCTCGATATGCTGATATGCCAGATAGATCGGCTCCGCCTGCATGACCATTCCGGCACCGCCGCCGTATGGATAATCGTCCACTTTTTTATGCTTGTCCCTCGTAAAATCCCTGATGTTTACGGCTTCCACACCGATATGTCCCGCCTCTTTCGCACGGCCTAAAATACTCGTGCTGCATCCGCTCTCGATCATCTCGGGAAATAAAGTCAAAACGTGAAACTTATTCATCCAGCAGTCCTTTCATTACAAAAACATCGATTCTCTTTTCTTCCAGAGAGACCTTTTTGATACAGTCTCTTATGGCCGGAAGCAGTACTTCCTTTCCATCATCCATTTTTACCACATACACATCATTTGCCCCTGTCTGAAGCACGTCATCCAATATTCCCAGCTTCTTTCCGGTCTCCCGGTAAACATCGAACCCGATGATATCGGCAATGAAAAACTCATTCTCTTCAAGCTTAACTGCATTCTCTCTTGTGACAAACAGCCCGCAGCGTTTATACTGTTCGATATCATTGATATTGTCAAACTCCTCAAACTTAAGAATCGGCTGGTTTTTAAAAAACTTACAGGACTTCACATGCAGAAGCTTCATTTCCCTGCCCGTATCCAGCAGTACCTCCTTCAAATCCTTAAAGCGCTCCACATCATCGGTCATCGGATACACCTTGACCTCTCCGCGGACACCGTGGGTGGAAGCGATCGCTCCTACCTGTAATATATCTTCCATAATAAACTGTATTCCTTCCTATTTGTTTTCTTCGATATATGCCTCTACGGCTTTTCTCACTTGTAAAAAATTGCTCGGGCCGTTTTCAAGAATCACCTTGTGGAACTCTTTCGTCTGGAACTTCTTGCCAAGCTCCTTGGACGCCTTGTTTCTCAATTCCTGAAATTCCAGGGCTCCGGAATAATATTTCAGATAGTATCCCGGTTCCGAAGATACGAGCCTGTAAAGCTGGTCTGCCGCAGAACTTCCATATCCCATGTCTTCCAGCATGTCTTTAATCTGGTCCAAGGTCCATCCCCGGTAGTTGACATTGATATCGACAGCACTTCCGATGGCCATATTGATCTCGTCATTGATGCGTTTCAATTTGGCCACAGACTTATCATACGGAGCATAGTCAAAGGCATGCATCTCCACATAGGAGGCCCAGCCTTCCGAGTAACCAGGAAAATCCATGATCAAACGGATATCGTCCGGATCTGTGCTGAGAAAATAATTGTTTTGATAAAGATGCCCGGGATATCCTTCATGAGCCAGGGTATTGTAAATTCCGCTCTTATCGGTGGAACCCTTGTTAATATAGATGGTATTTTCCGTCTCATCATCGATCGGCGGAATCATATAAAAAGCCGGACTCAAAGTATCTTCCAGCGCCTCCGGAACATATTTGATCTTATAATGAACTTTTTTTAACGGAGGGTAATCTGTTTTAGCCTTCTTCTCCAGATCGGCCAATACCTTTTTAGGACTGGTCATCACCGGATCAAAATTATAAAACTTTTTCTGGAGGCTCTCATCGCCCTGGATCAGATTCACCATCTGTTTGACTGAGCTCTGGAGACGGCCTGTCACACTTGAGAGCAGCTGGCTGACTGTTTTGTTTGTTCCCGTCTGCTCCTTCAAGACCAGCCGATAGTATTTTTTCCCATTTTTTAAATTGCAGACACCTCCGCTGTTTTTTCCGGTTCCCTTCAGTGACAGAATTGTCTTTTTAAAACTGCGGAATGCAGGATACACAGACTGATTCAGCAGTTTCTTATTTTGTTTTTTATAAATTATTTTCTGTTCCTTGCTGAGGCCGGAAACAGCATTAACACGTTCTTTAAATGTAGCGCTTAAAATATTTTTTTCTCCGCTTTCCTTTAAAAAGTCATCAATCTGCTTAGCCGCAGTGTCTGCTGCCACATCGGTTACATACAATCCTGCTTTAGACTGTGCTTTCAGATACTCTCCAGCCTCTTGAAGATATCCTGTAACCTGTGACAGCAGGCTGAGATAATCTTCAATATCTTTCTTTCTGTAGAATTGATATTCTGCCAGTGTCACCGGAAGATTGGACTGAATGCCGGAAATCTCCCCGATAATATTGTCATATAATGGATACCGGCTTTCTTCTATGAGCATACCCAGATAATCTTCTAATATATCATACGTAAGTTTCTGTTTTTCTGTCAGACTGCTCCTTTTGAATTTAGAAAGCTCTTCTGCTGTCTTCTTATTTTCCTTCAGCGCTTTCTTATCTTGTCCGGGAGAAATATGTCCGATGGAAACCTTCTCCGGTTTGATCCCATACTTCTCAGGATCCTTCAGCTGATAATGAAGATTCAGCGTATTTTGAGACAACGTCTCTTTTACCTGTCGGTCTAAAAATTTGTCAAACTGTTTTTGTTCCTCAGTTTTTGACTGTTCCTGGCCGGTCTTCTGACTGGTTTGTCCGCTTTTCCCCTGCTCTGTTGATGTTTTGCAGCCGCTCAGTGAAAATGCCAGCAGCAATGAGAGCAGCAGAGAAAGCAGTCTCTTTGTAAATTTCATATATTTATCCTCCCGGGTATTTGTTCCTTATGAATATTTTAAATAAACGGCAAAAGATATGCAACCTAAAAATATGATATACTATTTAAAAACTTAGTGAAAGGACAGGTACTGTATATGTCAAGAATATTAATCATCGAAGACGACAAAGAAATCCTGAAAATTCTGTCAGACTTTTTATCCGGATACGGTTTTGAAGCCGTTTGAGAAACTGACGGCCGCTGTATTTCTCAAATCATCAGACACCAAAACATTGATCTGGTACTCCTGGATCTCATGCTTCCATATAAAAGCGGCGATCAGCTCCTGAAAGAAATACGTTCCTGCTCTGATCTTCCCGTGATTGTTATTTCTGCCCGGGGAACGACTCAGAATAAAATTGATCTGCTTCGTCTCGGCGCGGATGATTATATTACAAAGCCTTTTGATCCTGTAATTATAATATAAGTTTTGTAAAGTTCCTAGTTATTTTGTATGTTATATATAACTTTTGTCATTAATTGTGGTATATTAATATATATTGTCATCAATTGTATGCACAAGTAGAAAGTAACTTTATACTTAACAAAGAGGAGGTAAGTTTGAAACAAAGTAATAGTGGTTAGAAAAAAGTAAATTGTATGGCAAACAAGCCATCTTACGGTGGCTTCAAAAAGAAAATATAGACACAACACCTAATTCATGGCAGGAACGATATCATCCTTAATGGTGTATCCACGCTGCTTTAGTAGATTAAGTGCCTGTGAAGTAGTCAATACTTTTGCTTTATTCACAGGACGTGATTCAAGAAAACTTTCTGCTGTATATGGTTTTAAATCTGAAAGTATGTGCCAGATAGCGGTCAGGAGCATACGGCAGATTGCGATAATGGCTTTCTTGTGACCACGGTGCGATTTAATACGCTTATAGCGGCCGGTTATTTCAGGATGTTTCTTAGAACGCAATAAACCATTTGCAACTTGTACCAGAATGGGTTTAATATAATTACCAGCACGGGAAATTCGAGTTGATTTGATTCTTTTGTTGCTTTGGTCATTGCGCGGACAACATCCTGCCCATGAAACGAGGTGCTTAGCTGAGGGGAAAACAGACATGTCACCTCCGATTTCAGAAAGGATTTGAATGGCAGTCATTGGATTTTTATCAAACCCGGGAACTGTACGAATTAGATCAAGAGCGGCCTGGTATTTATCAGAGAGACGAAGGATTTCCCGTTCTATTTCTTCCAGATGCTTTTCTAATTCGTCGATATGATTGAGGCACTGACGAAGTTTAATGGCCTGCTCAGGAGAAATAGCTCCGTCAACAGCGGCTTGGATTTCTTCCATAGGTGTTTTACATCGACTGTCTACAAAAGGTGCCACATCAAATATTTCCCCTGGATGAGCGAGCATATATTCTGTGATGGAACGAGAAGATTTCCCAAACACGTCACTGAATACATCATCTAATTTAAGATTAGAAACAGTAAGACAGTTTTTCGCACGGTTCTTTTCGCCGGTAATCATACAGGTGAGTTTGAACCGGTATCTTACTAAATCCCTTAAATGACGAATGTCAGCGGGTGGAATAAAGGAAGGTTTGATCATTTCACACATGAACAAGTCGCAAATCCATTTCGCATCCTTTCGGTCGGTCTTATTTCCTTTTTGAGGTTTTGTATATTTTGGATGAGCAAGAATCACAGAATTATTTGCCTTTTCCAAAACATTAAATACAGGGATCCAATACTTGCCGGTAGATTCCATACAGACTTCAGAACAGTTATACTTTGCAAGCCAATCACACAGTTCCTTCAATCCTTTGGAAAAGGAAGAGAAACGAGCTTGTTTGTAATCGGTTCTGCCGTTTGAATCGGTGATGCCAATGCATGCGTAGATCCAGATTTTGTGGACATCAAGTCCACAGCAGTTAAAACGAAATATTTAGAAAGACAATAAAATAACCTCCTGAATTTTATTGAGATAAAACCGACAGGGACTGGTCATCCGGCAAAATCGAGTCGACTTTGGAAGAGATAAGTTTACGGGCTACGGAATGCGCCATTCATTGATGCCTTAACGGATGACCGACGACTTATATTTATGCGAGGTTGCCGCTATACAGCCCCGCCACTCACCTCCACGTGTTCTGTAGTGTGTCGGTTTTATAAAAGAAATTTTATCAGAAGGGGAATAGAATTGAAAAGCGAAAAGTAGTGACAGGGTTTCATAACCCCATCGGTGCCTTTCGCAGAAAGGTGGTTTATATTTATGAAAAAGAAATTGTTTTGTATCATTCTGGTATTCTCTATGATAATACCAACGCTTACGATTCCGGCAGCCGAGTCTTGTCACCATGAGTGGAGTGAATGGGATACTACGACTGAACCTACATGCAGTGATACCGGAGAGAAATCGCGCTGGTGTTATCTTTGCTATGAAAACCAGACTAAAACTGTCCCTGCAACGGGTGAGCACTTATGGGATGACTGGTATACTGTAAAAAAACCAACCATCCGTAAAACAGGGCTGAAACAGCGTGAGTGTCTTGAATGTTATAAAATACAGTCAAAGAAAACTGCAAAATTAAAACCATATGTAAAGTTTACAAAGAAAACCGTAAAATTAAAAGTCTCAAAAACCTATAAGCTGAAAATAAAATATGCAAAAGGTGATTCCGTAAAGAAGTGGAAATCCAGCAATAAAAAGATTGCCACTGTCTCAAAAAAGGGAAAAGTAAAAGCAAAAAGAAAAGGCACTGCCAAGCTCACTGTAACTATGAAGTCCGGCAAAAAAGCAACCTGCAGGATTAAAGTTTCTCCTAAAAAGAAGTCTTCAAAAAAGAAACATACGGAAACAGTTTATTGGACTCCTGGAGGTTCTGTATATCACAGCACCATAGACTGCCCGACTTTGGGCCGTTCCCGAACAATTTATCACGGCTCCCTGTCTTCCTGTCCTAAGAGCAGGCCCTGCAAAGTCTGCCACTAACCGCACAGACAAAAAAATCAAAGAATGGCTTATTTATGCGCTCCAGGCATATCTAAGGCATTCTTTGATTATCCTTCATTTTATAATGATATTTACATTTGCATTATAGGACTAAATCGAGTAGGGGAGATTAAATCTCCCCTCTCACACCACCGTACATGCCGTTCGGCATACGGCGGTTCAACATAACTTCAAAGCATGACGTTCCATGTAATAATCGTAGCAACTCACAAGCCCTGCCTGTTTCAGCTTTTCTTTTGAGATTGCCC
>NZ_CAJSYK010000020.1:0-48130 GCF_910574135.1 Anaerostipes faecis
CAAGGCATAGCTTCCTCTATGTCCAACGTTTATGCCCTTTTTTGCCAAATCTCTATTCCTGCACGATATTCAGTTTTCAAATTTCAGTTAGAATCTCATTCATTGAGATTCCGAGAAGTTATTATTGTGAGAAGGAGGAAAACTATGATTACAAAAAAAGAATGTGTAGCAATGTTGCTGGCAGGCGGCCAGGGAAGCCGATTGTTTGCGTTGACCCAGAAGAAGGCGAAGCCTGCCGTTCCCTACGGCGGTAAATATAAGATTATAGATTTTCCGTTATCCAACTGCGCGAATTCAGGGATCGATACCGTGGGTGTCCTGACTCAGTATGAACCCCTGGAGCTTAATTCCTATATCGGAACTGGAGGATTCTGGGATTTAGACAATATGAACGGAGGAGCCTTCGTGCTTCCGCCGTATGTGAGAGGAGAAAAAGGGAATTGGTACCGCGGAACTGCTGATGCCATTTACCAGAATATCAATTTCATCGACAACTATGATCCGGACCACATCATTGTATTGTCCGGTGACCAGATCTGCTGTATGGATTACCAGAAAATGCTCAATTACCATAAGAAGAAAGGTGCTGACTGTACGATCTCTGTACTGGAAGTTACATTGGAAGAAGCGAAGCGTTTTGGGATCATGAACACCGATAAGGACAACAAGATCGAGGAGTTTGAAGAAAAACCGGCTCATCCTAAGAGCACGAAAGCATCTATGGGTATTTATGTGTTCAAATGGAAACTGATCCGCCAGTACCTGATCGATGATGCCAATGATCCGGATTCAGAACACGATTTCGGCAAGAACATCATTCCGAGAATGCTGGAAGAAGGAAAGAAGATGTATGCATACAGCTTTGACGGATACTGGAGAGATGTAGGAACGATATCAAGCCTGTGGGAGGCCAACATGGAGCTGCTGGAAGAGAATCCTCAGCTGAATTTAAATGATGACAAGCTGAAAGTCTACACAAGGACTTACGGACTTCCGCCTCATTACATAGCAGAAGGCGCCAGTGTGAAAAAGAGTATCATCGCAGATGGTTCTTTCATTGAGGGAACCGTGGAAAACTGTGTCATTCATTCCGGCGTAAAGATCGGAAAAGGTGCGGTGGTGAAGAACAGTGTCATCATGAAGGATTCCATCGTCCGGGAAAACAGCGAGATCAATAAAGCGATCATTGATGAAGAAGTTGTCGTGGAAGAAGGAAGCAAAATCGGAGAGGGCAATGAAGTTACCGTCATCGGCTATCACAGTGTGGTGCTTGAGGATGCTGTCGTTGAGGATGGTGCAATGATCTATCCGGAATCTATTTTACACTAGGGAGGTAGAAACTATGGAAAATCAAATGCTTGGAATTATAAATGCAGGAGAAGAAAACAGAAGACTTCAGGATTTGGTGCGCACCCGAAGCTTATCGGCACTCCCGGTAGGCGGAAGATACCGGACCATAGATTTCCTCCTGAGCAATATGGTCAACTCTGCCATTAAAAACGTCGGAATCATGACAAGATACAATTACAGCTCTCTGATGGACCATGTTGGTTCCGGGAAAGACTGGGGCCTCAACAGAAAACGTGGAGGACTTTACACATTTCCTCCGTACATATCAGGAAGTGGAAGATCCGGAGAATATGCCAGTGTCATGGATGGTCTGAGGGGAACTTTGGGATTTTTAAAGAAAGCTACCGAGCCGTATATTCTTCTTGGCCGTTCTTATGTGATATTTAATTCCGATTTTAACGACATGCTGGAAAAGCATATCGACAGCGGCGCAGATATCTCCATGATGTATTTTGACAACAGTGATGACGCCACCAACTGTGATTACGACGGCGTATACCTGAAACCGGATGAGTCCGGACGCATTACGGATATGTGCTATTCTGAGACGAAGCACCGCTACGGTAAGAAGAGCATGGATGTGTATATTATGAAACGGGAACTCCTGATCGACTTTATCCAGGAGGCAGTATCCCACAACAGAAAACATTTCTTCTTCGACGTACTTATTCCGAATTTTGACCGCCTGTATATTCAGGGCTATGAATACAAAGGATATGTAGGCTGCATCACATCTGTGGAGGCTTATTACAATATCAATATGGATTTATTGAAACAGGATGTGCAGAAAGAACTGTTTTTTGGTAAGAATAAAGTGTATACTAGGACGAGTGACAGTGCGCCTGCCCGCTATGGTATCGAGGCGAATATCAGCAACAGTCTGATCAGCAGCGGCTGTGAAGTCGACGGAACCGTAGAAAATTCTGTTATCTTCCGCGGATGCCAGATTGAAAAAGGCGCAGTGATCAGAAATTCTATCGTTATGGCGGAAGGCTTTATCGGAAAGGGTGCGGACATCAACCATACGATCATGGACCGTCATGTAAAGATCTATTCTAACGCACATTTATCCGGATCCAGACAGCATCCGGTGTTCATACCGAAGGGAGCCAGCGTCAATGAATAAAAGGAATGAGTGTATGATGAACGTACTGATGGTTGCAGCGGAATGTGCTCCCTTTGTGAAACTGGGCGGCCTTGCCGATGTCATCGGTACTCTGCCGAAGGAGCTCAACAAGCTCCATGTGGATACCAGAGTCATGATGCCGTTCCACCGTCAGATTAAGGATAAGTATGCTGCACAGACAAAGCATATGGCAGATTTTTATATACATTTTGCCGGAAGAGACGTATATGTAGGCGTTGAGGGATTATTTTTCAACGATGTCACATATTACTTTATTGACAATGAAGAGTACTTCGGCGATGCGGTTTACAGGGGCGGGGACGCAGAAGGAGAGCAGTACGCATATTTCTGCCGCGCTGTAATCGAGGCTGCCGGAAGGATTGGATTCCTTCCGAATGTGCTCCACTGCAATGACTGGCAGACCGGGCTGATCCCGCTTCTTTTGAAGACTCAGTACAGCCATTGGGAGATCGGGCGTGCCAGGACGATCTTTACGATTCACAACATGATGTATCAGGGTGAGTATGCCTTTGAGGCTTTTCATCACTGGCTGGGTATCGATCCGAGGTATGATACACCGGAATTTATGCATAATTATGAGTGTGCAAGCTTCATGAAAGCAGCCCTCGTATTTGCAGACCGGATCAGCACGGTAAGTCCCACTTATGCACAGGAGATCAAAACTCCTGAGTTTGCATACAGGCTGGAAGGCATTTTGAATGCCAGAGCCTGGGATACATGGGGAATTGTAAACGGCATCAATACAGAAGAATTTGATCCGGAGACGGACCCGTATCTGCAGTATCATTTTAATAAAGATGATCTGACAGGAAAGAAAAAGAACAAGGAAAAACTGATCAGTGATCTGGGACTGAGCATTTCTCCCGGAGTGCCGATCATCGGCATGGTCAGCCGTCTTACCGCACAGAAGGGACTTGATTTAGTCAAGTATATCCTGGATGAGCTGATGTGTACGGAAGATATCGCTTTCGTCGTATTGGGAACCGGCGATCATGATTATGAAGAATTTTTCCGCTTTATGGAGAATAAGTATAAGGGAAGAGTATGCTCATATATCGCATACAACAATGCGGTGGCTCATCAGATCTACGCTGCCAGCGACTTGTTCCTTATGCCTTCCAAGTTTGAACCGTGCGGCATCTCACAGATGATCGCACTTCGATACGGAACTCTGCCGATCGTGCGGGAGACCGGAGGGCTTTGTGACACGGTCCAGAGCTACAATGAATTTGAAGAGACAGGAAACGGATTTTCTTTCAGGAATTATAATGCGCATGAGATGCTTTCGATCATTCGTTACGCATTGAATACGCTGCGCAGTCCAAAGCGCAGGAAAGGCTTGATTCAAAGGGCGATGGAGTCTGACAACAGTTTTGGGTCATCAGCCAAAAAATATCTAGAATTATACCAGAGCATTCTTTAGACAACTGGTGAAAGGAGCAACAGAGGATGAAAATTGTAAACAATAACAGCAAGGTGAAGGAGATCATCAGCAATGTTGAGAACAAGCTGAACAACAACTTCGGAACAACATTGGAGGAGGCGACCAGAGATGAGCTTTATAAAGCGGGAGCTGGCTGCATCCGGGATGATATCATGCATCTTTGGACCAAGAGCCGTAAAAAGACAGAGGATCTGGGACTGAAAAAATTATATTATATGTCTGCAGAATTCCTTATGGGAAGAGCATACAGCAACAACCTGATTAATTCCGGGGTTTTGAGGGACTATAAAGAGGCCTTCGAAAAGATGGGCATTGACTTTGACGATATTTTAGATGAAGAGAGCGATCCGGGGCTTGGAAACGGAGGGCTGGGACGTCTGGCGGCATGTTTCCTGGATTCTTTGTCTACATTAAATCTGCCGGCGATCGGATGCGGTATCCGTTATGAATACGGACTGTTCCGGCAGAAGATCATCGACGGCAGCCAGGTAGAGGTAGAAGATGACTGGCTGAGAGACGGTTTTGTGTGGGAAGTAGAACGCCCGGAACTGACGATGGAAGTCCACTTTAACGGAGAGATCAAGGAAAACTGGACGGAGGACGGCTTAAAGATCGAGCACTACAACTATCACACAGTGCTGGCCGTACCGTACGATGTGCCGGTAATGGGATATAAGACCAATGCCCCGGCCACATTGAGACTCTGGAGTGCAAAGAGCAAGCAGAACTTTGACCTTCACTCCTTCAATAAGGGAAGATATGAGAAGGCCTCTGCGGACTCAGAGTTTGCAGAGGTGATCTCAAAGGTTCTCTATCCTGCGGATGACCATATGCAGGGAAAACTGCTCAGATTAAAGCAATTTTATTTCCTGACATCTGCCACTATGCAGCTTATGGTAAAACACCACAAGGAAAAAAGAGGAGATCTCCATACTCTTCCTGAGTATGCGGCTGTCCAGATCAACGATACTCACCCGACCCTTGCGATCCCTGAATTAATGAGGATTCTCATGGACGAAGAAGGCTTTGGATGGGAAGAAGCAGAGGACATCGTAAGCCAGATCTTTAACTATACGAACCATACGATCATGGCCGAGGCTTTGGAGTGCTGGGACGAGAATATGTTTAAGCTCCTTCTGCCAAGAATCTATCAGATCATCTGTGTCATGAACCAGAAGTACTGTGAGCGCCTGAGAATTTATTATCCGAATGATGAGGCCAAGATTGCTTATATGGCGATCATCGGAAATAACCAGATCCGCATGGCAAATCTTTGTGTTGCCGTCTGCCACAGGGTAAACGGAGTGTCCCAGCTTCACGGAGACATATTAAAGACGAATCTGTTCCACGATTCTTACAATATTTATCCTCAAAAATTCCTTGCCATTACCAACGGCATTACACACAGAAGATGGCTTGCTCTGGCAAATCCGGAACTGTGTGATCTGATCCAGGATAATGTCAGGGGAGACCTGCTCGGTGACTACCGTCTGTTTGAAAAGATCATGCCGATGGCTGATGATGCGGAATTCTGCAAAAAATATGATGCTATTAAACAGCGCAATAAGAGAAGGCTTGCCAAGTATCTGAAACAGAAACAGGGAATTGAGATCAATCCGGATTCTCTGATCGATGTACAGTGCAAACGGCTTCACGAGTACAAAAGACAGCTGTTAAAATGCCTGCATATTATTTATCTGTACAAACAGGTGAAGAAAAATCCTGATTTCTTAAGCAAGCCGATCACCTTTATTTTCGGGGCAAAAGCGGCTCCGGGATATCAGAGGGCAAAGGAGATCATTCGTCTGATCAACTCCATCGGAGATATGGTCAACAATGATCCTGCTACGAAGGATAAGATGCAGGTTGTATTTGTAGAAAACTACTCTGTGTCTGTGGCTGAAGTGCTGATACCGGCGGCTGACATCAGTGAACAGCTTTCAACAGCCGGACTGGAAGCTTCCGGAACCGGAAACATGAAGTTTATGATGAACGGTGCGCTGACTCTGGGAACCATGGACGGAGCCAATGTAGAAATTTTTGAGCAGGTAGGAAAAGAAAATATCTTTATTTTCGGAGCCACTGTGGATGAGATTAATTCCATGAAACAGTACCGGACATACAATCCGGGAACCATTTTTGAACAAAACCCAATGATCCGTGAGGTGTGCAACTGTCTGATCGCCGGAGAACTTCCGAGATACGGAAAGAGAAAATACTCTGATATTTATCAGTCTCTGCTGTTTGGAGAACATAATATCCCGGATCAGTATTTTGTCCTGTATGATCTGCCTTCTTATGTGGAAGAATTTGAGAAGGTATACGACATGTATATCAATCACCACGATGAATGGGTGAAGAAAGCGGTGATCAATACCGCCAAATCCGGATTTTTCTCTTCCGACAGAACAATCGAAGAATACAATGAAAAAATCTGGAATTTACCAACATACAAATAGGCAGGGTGAGAGAGCATGATCCATAATGCATCAATTGAGCAGTACAGAGAACCTGTTGGGGCTGTCACAAAAGGCGAAGAGGTAAAACTTCGCCTTTTTGCCTTAGAGGGAACTGCTGTCACTGTGGAACTGGTCTTATATTCGGAAGATTACCATAAGACCTTTTCAATGAGAGAGAAAAAGGGCTTCTATGAATGTATCATAGAGATGCCCGAAAAAGCGTGTATCCTGTGGTATTATTTCAGGATCACAGAGGGTAATTACACGTATTATTACGGAGCAAGGCCGGGACGGACCTGCGGGGAAGGCATTCGGGTAGAAGAAGATGTCCGGGGCTTTCAGATAACGGTTTACGAAAGAGGGTTTGAGACGCCTAGATGGCTTTCAAAAGGCATTATGTATCAGATATTCCCGGACCGGTTCTGCCGGGGAGACCGGCAGAATACCGTACGAGGGGAAGCATACCACAGAAAAATGGGCCGTGATATTTATGTGCATAAAAGCTGGGAGGAACGCCCGCTTTTCGGACCGATGGAGGGAAAAGAATTTTACGATCCGTGTGATTTCTTCGGAGGCGATCTGGAAGGGATCAAAAAGCGGCTGGATGAACTGAAAAAGCTTGGGGTTACATGCATTTATCTGAATCCGATCGTCGAGTCAAGCTCCAATCACCGGTACAATACGGGAGATTATAAAAAAGTAGATCCGTTCCTTGGAGACAACGATGACTTCAGGGAATTATGCGAGGTTGCCAGAAGAAAAGGAATCCATATTATTTTGGACGGGGTTTTCTCCCACACGGGAGCAGACAGCCTGTATTTCAATAAAAATGGGAATTATAAGAGCGTGGGCGCGTACCAGAGCCAGGATTCACCATATTATGACTGGTATTCTTTTGACAGCAGGGGAGATTACAAGAGCTGGTGGGGCTTTCGGAGTCTGCCGGAAGTCAATGAGCTGGATGACCGCTTCCTGTCTTATATTATCACGGGAAGGAATTCCGTGTTAAAGCACTGGTTTAACCTGGGGGCATCGGGATTCCGGCTGGATGTGGCAGATGAGCTTCCGGATGAATTTATTTTCCTGATGCGAAAAACGATGAAAAAGATGTTTAAGAACTATGCCCTGATCGGGGAAGTGTGGGAAGACGTGACCACCAAGGAAAGCTATGGGGTCAAGAGAAAATATGCTCTCGGCAGGGGTCTTGACAGCACTATGAATTATCCGTTTAAGGTAAACTGTGTCAACTTTTTGCTTGGAAATGAAGATGCGTATGCCATGCAGCAGTTTTTGCTGGGGCAGCAGTGCAATTATCCAAAGCCGTTTTATTACAGTGTGATGAATCTGCTTTCGTCCCACGACATCCCAAGAATCCGGACGACACTGGCTTCCGGCATGAATGAGATGCTGCCGTCAAGGGAAAACCAGATCGACTATGTGGTCACATCAGAAAATGACCGCAGGGGAGCCGTGCTTTCCAGGCTGGCATTTGCGATCCAGTTTTTCATTCCGGGAATTCCCTCGATTTATTATGGGGATGAATATGGGATGAACGGCCTGATGGACCCGTTTAACCGGGGACCTTATTTTAAACATGACACGAAAATTTATGAAGAATTGAAGACGGTTTCTGTGTTCAGGAGCAGGGAGAAAATCCTTCAGACAGGGTATGCGCTGTACATCGGTGCATCGGAAAACGTTTTGGCTGTCCTGCGTTTTGTCGCCGGGAATAAAGATATATTCGGAGAACCGTGCGGACAAGGGGCCTATCTCCTGCTTGTCAATCCGGGAGAAGAGGAAGAAGAAATAGAATTTGACATCGCGGATCACAGGGAAGGGGTGCCTGAGGAGGAACACAGGCGTCTCGTCAAGATGCTTGGCAATACCCGTGTCCACACAAAGGTACAAAAATCAGACTATAAGATCATGCGTCTGTCATAATTCCGTCAATAACTCTTCGTCCGCATGATCCATGACGGAGAATGCAACATTTGTCCCGTGATCAGCGATCCGTTCGAGGGATGAAAGCATATCAGAAAATAACAGACCGGCCCGGGGCTCACAGATGCCCTGGGCCATTCTGTTCAGGTGGCGTTTTTGATAGCGGCGTTCCATGGCATCTATGGCCTGTTCGTGTTTATAAAAGTCGGGGATCATTTCTTTTTTGTGCTCTTTAAAGATCAGCACGGCGTCCTTAAGAAGGGCAGATACAGCGTTGTACATATTCACCAGCTCGCGCTTCGCATCTTTGCTCAGACGGGAATTGTGGTCAGCCGCTGAGCGGGCACTGTCAGCGAAATTTTCGGCAAGATCTCCGATGCGCTCGATGTCGCCGACGGTATAGAACATGCTGCCGAGAATCTCGCGGTCGCCTACGGGCAGTTCCTGCAGATTGGAATTGACGAGGAAGTCGGTGATCTTCTGGCTCAGACTGTCGATCTCTTCCTCTCTCTGGTAAATCTCTCCCAAATGTTTTGTACTGCAGTTTAAAAATGCGTGGAAAGCCAGTTCCAGATTCTTGTTCGCGAGCTCTGCCATGCGGGAAATCTCCTGCCGGACCTGAGGAATCGCGGAGATCGGAGAGCGGTACTCGCCGATGAAGTTAAGATCGGAGCGGGCAGGCTTTACTTCGTCTCCGGGGACGATCTTTTCTGCCAGTTTGACGATCAGTCCTGTGCTCGGGAACATGATCAGGACTTCGAAGATTTTGAAAAAAGTATGAGCGTTGGCAACGCTGCGCCCTACATTGCCGCTTGATATATGTAAGATCGTGTCGGTGATCGGGCCGAGGAATAAGCTGAGCATTGTAAAAATTGCAGCGCTTCCGAAGATGTTAAATAAAAAGTGAATCACTGCGGCGCGCTTTGCATTTTTCTTTCCGCTTAAACTGGCGAGGAGTGCAGACACACAGGAACCCATATTGCAGCCCAGAATGATGAAAAAACAGATGGGAAGTCCCAGCAGTCCCTGGGAAGCCATCAGGAGTACGATGCTGACCGTCACAGAGGAACTCTGGAGTACAGCGGTGATGACAAAGCCGATCAATACAGCGGCAAAATGGTTGTCCAATCCGGAAAGGGCCTGCATGACAGCCGGTGAGTCCTTGAGGAATGACATCGTAGATGACATGGTGGTAAGGCCGGTGAACAGCACGCCGAATCCCAGAACAACTTCCCCTGCTTTTTTAATCCTTGGGTTCTGTACGAACATGACCATGATCACGCCGGACATTAAAAAAACAGGTGCTGCATCTGAGAGATTAAATGCTACCAGCTGGGAGGTCACGGTTGTTCCGATGTTGGCGCCGAGGATCACGCCCGCTGCCTGTGACAGATTCATAAGACCTGCGTTTACAAAACTTACGACCATGACCGTGGAGGCACTGGACGACTGGATGATCGCTGTGAAGAAGATGCCTACCAGCATCCCGGAAAATCGGTTGGTTGTGAAAAATTCCAGGATCCCTCTCAGCCTGGCACCGGCGGCTTTCTCAAGACCGTCACTCATCAATTTCATTCCGTATAAAAAAAGTCCCAGGCCGCCGGCCATCGGTAATAGAAAAGAACTCATTGCTGCCTCCTTGGTTTATATAAAATTTAACATAGATTTTACAAATACGTTACTTCTATTTTACTTTAAAATAAGCAAAGAGACAAGAAAAACAGATTGTCATTTTTCATTGTACAAGGTATAATAAACCAAATATAAGGAGGAAGTTTATGAAGCATTATGATTATATTTTAGTGGGCGGAGGACTTTTTAACGGAGTCGTGGCCAGAGAAGCAGGAAAACAGGGGAAAACATGTCTGGTCGTGGAAAAAAGAGACGCCCTGGGAGGAAATATCATGTGCAGAGATGTGGAGGGGATCTTGGTCCATGAGTATGGAGCACACATTTTCCACACAGGCAATGAGGAAGTGTGGCAGTATGTGACCTCGCTGGCAGAATTCAACCATTACATCAACTGTCCGGTAGCCAACTATCACGGTGAGACATATAATCTTCCTTTTAACATGAATACCTTCAGCAAGATGTGGGGAATCACATTCCCCGCCGAGGCAAAAGAGATCATAGAGTCACAGAAACAGAAGGTGGAGGGAGAGCCATCAAATCTGGAAGAACAGGCCGTCAGTCTGGTGGGTACAGATATATATGAGAAACTCATCAAAGGGTATACGGAAAAACAGTGGGGAAGAGACTGTAAGGACCTGCCCGCATCGATCATTAAGAGGATTCCTGTCCGGTACATCTATGATAACAACTATTTTAACGATCCGCATCAGGGAATACCGAAAGAAGGATACAACAAGCTGATCGAGAGGCTGTATGATGGCTGTGATGTGATGCTCTCCACAGATTATCTGGAAAAGAGAGAGGAGCTGGAGGCTATGGGGGACAAGGTCATCTACACCGGAACGATTGATTCTTACTATGGATACTGTTTTGGAAAGCTGGCCTACCGGAGTCTCAGATTTGAACACGAACTGCTGGAAGAAGAAAACCATCAGGGCGTGGCAGTCATGAACTATACGGACCGGGAGACGCCGTACACAAGAAAGATCGAACACAAGCACTTTGCATTCGGAAAGCAGGAAAAGACTGTAGTCACAAAAGAGTATCCTGCAGAATGGGAAGACGGGATGGAACCTTACTACCCGGTCAACGATGAGAAAAACAACCGGCTGTTTGAAAAATATCGCGAATTGTCCAGGAAAGAAGAAAAAGTCTTGTTCGGAGGAAGACTCGGGGAGTACAAATACTACGATATGGATAAAGTCATCGAGTCTGCTCTGCGGTTTACGAAGGATACGCTGAATCTGTGATGCTTTTCGTGTAAATTCTGCCGGGGTTAACAGAAAAAATTTAAAAAGACCGTTTGGAATTTCTCACAGAATTCTGAACGGTCTTTTTTTGTCCTAGGGGGTTTGCACGATTTTTTAAATCTTGTTATAATAAATTCTATATGCCATGAAATGAAAAAGAATGGAGAATACCAATGCAGATATATAACGACGAAGCACAAAAACAGTATTCCTACATGGAAGAAATGAAAGAGTGGGTGAAGGTACAGGAGGAACGCCTAGGAAGACCTCTCACCTGTCATATCACCACATTTGGCTGCCAGATGAATGAAAAAGATTCAGAAAAACTGCTGGGAGTTTTAGAGACCATCGGTTATCGGCAGACCGATACAGAATATGCGGACCTGGTACTCTTTAATACGTGTACCGTGAGGGAGAATGCAAATACGAAACTTTACGGCCACCTGGGACATGTAAAGAAAGCAAAAGAACAGAATCCTGAAATGATCATCGGCCTCTGCGGCTGTATGATGCAGGAAGAGCAGGTCGTGGAGAAGATCAGAAAGAGCTATCCGTTTGTGGATCTTATATTCGGGACCCACAACATTTTTAAGCTGGCGGAGCTCTTGAAAGCAAGGGTAGATTCCGGCGGAATGATAGTGGATATTTGGAAAGATACGGATCAGATCGTCGAGGACCTTCCGAGCGACCGGAAGTTTTCTTTTAAATGCGGCGTAAATATCATGTTTGGGTGCAATAACTTCTGCAGTTACTGTATCGTCCCTTATGTGAGGGGCCGGGAGCGCAGCCGGAAGCCGGAGGACATTATAAAGGAGATTGAAGGTCTGGTAAAGGAAGGGGTCCGGGAAGTGATGCTGCTCGGACAGAATGTAAACTCATACGGGAAAAATCTCGCTGAACCTGTGAGTTTTGCACAGCTTTTACAGAGGATCGAACAGATCGAAGGGCTTGCCCGCATCCGGTTTATGACACCCCATCCCAAGGATCTCTCTGACGAATTGATCGAAGTGATGGCTTCGTCGAAGAAAATATGCCGCCACATGCATCTGCCGGTACAGTCCGGAAGCAGCAGAATCTTAAAGAAAATGAACCGGCATTACACAAAGGAAAGCTATCTTGCGCTGGCCCAAAAGATCAAAGAGAAAATTCCGGGGATCGCGATGACTACAGATATTATTGTAGGATTTCCGGGGGAGACGGAAGAAGATTTTGAAGAGACATTGGATGTGGTAAGAAAAGTGAAGTTTGACAGCGCCTATACGTTCGTCTATTCCAGGAGGACGGGGACGCCGGCGGCTGCCATGGAAGATCAGGTGGAGCCTTCGGTGGTGAAAGAAAGGTTCGGACGGCTCCTTGAGGTAATCAAGAAAAGTTCCAAAGACAACAGGAAAGAAGGAATAGGAAAAGAGGAGGACGTTCTTGTGGAGGAGAAAAATACCCACGAGGGCGGCATGGTCACCGGCCGGCTTTCCAACAATATCTTAGTACATTTTAAAGGAGACGAGAGTCTTATCGGACAGATCGTCCGGGTAAAGATCACGGAAGAAAAAGGTTTTTATTATATGGGAGAACAGGTAAATGGCTAAATTAACTCCAATGATGGAACAATATATGGCGATCAAAGAACAGAATAAGGACTGTATCCTGTTTTACAGGCTGGGAGATTTCTATGAGATGTTCTTTGACGATGCACTGACGGCTTCCAGGGAACTGGAGATAACACTTACAGGAAAAAACTGCGGTATGGAAGAACGGGCCCCTATGTGCGGAGTCCCGTTCCATGCGGTGGATTCCTATCTCAATAAACTGGTGGAGAAGGGATATAAAGTTGCGATCTGCGAGCAGGTGGAGGACCCGAAACAGACCAAAGGGATCGTAAAGAGGGAAGTCATCAGGATCGTGACTCCGGGAACAAATATTTCTCAGCAGAGTTTAGAAGACGAGAAGAACAATTATCTCATGTGTATCTTCTGCAGCGACGATAGTTTCGGACTGTCCGTGGTGGATGTGACGACGGGAGATTTCCGTACCACATCCATGGATGAACTCCACAAAGTTGTGGATGAAATCTTTAAGTTTGCCCCTGCCGAGATCATATGCAATGATGCATTTATGATCAGCGGTGCGGACATAGAATTTATAAAAGATAAGCTGGGCGTCTCTGTTTCCAATATTGACCATTATTATTTTGACGAAGAGCAGGGGGAGGCCGCCATCAAATCCCAGTTCCATGTGGGAAATTTAAACGGCCTGGGCCTTTCAGACCATCCTATGGGGAAGATTGCCACAGGAGCGCTTCTTTTATATCTGCATGAAACTCAGAAAAATGCGTTAAATCATCTGATGTCCGTCTCTCCGTATGAGACGAGTGAATATATGATTATCGACAGCTCCAGCCGAAGGAATCTGGAACTATGCGAGACGCTGAGGGACAAAAAGAAGAAAGGTTCCCTTCTGGGCGTACTGGATAAGACGAAAACGGCCATGGGGGCAAGACTTTTGCGGAGTATGATCGAACAGCCTCTGATCGACCGCGCAAAGATCGAGGAGAGGTATGATGCGCTGACGACATTGACAAAACAGGCCATTGCCCGTGAGGAGATCAGGGAATACCTGAATCCGGTCTATGATCTGGAGCGTCTGATGACAAAGGTCAGCTATCAAACAATAAACCCAAGAGACATGATCGCCCTGAAAGTGTCTCTCCAGTGGCTTCCGCCTATCAGGACGATCCTTGAAGAATGCGGTGACAGCCTGCTGTCCGGCCTCAGAGAAGACCTGGATACGCTGGACGATGTGGCAGGCCTTCTAGAGGACGCTATACTGGAGGAGCCTCCGATTGCAGTCAAAGAAGGCGGTATGATCAAGGATGGTTTTTCAGAGCAGATCGATCAGTTAAAGCGTGCCAAGACGGACGGCAAACAGTGGCTGATGCAGCTGGAAGAGCGGGAGAGGCGCGCCACCGGAATCAAAACCCTGAAGGTGAAATTCAACAAGGTGTTCGGATATTATCTGGATGTGACGAATTCCTACAAGGACAAAGTGCCGGAACATTATATAAGGAAACAGACGCTTACCAACTCCGAGAGATATACGACGGAGGAACTGAATAAGCTGGCAGACACGATTCTCGGGGCTGAGGACAGACTGTGTGCACTGGAATATGAGACCTTTGCGTCCATCAGGGAAACCCTGGCAGGAGAAATGGAGCGGATCAAGAAAACTGCCGGAGTCATCGCATATCTGGACGTACTCTGCTCTCTGGCCTGTGTGGCAGAGCAGAACGGTTATGTGAGGCCGAAACTGAACACAAAAGGGCTGATCGATATCAAGGAGGGGCGGCATCCTGTGGTAGAGCAGATGATGTCCAACGATATGTTCATTTCCAACGACACGTATCTGGACAGCAAACGGCACCGGGTTTCCATCATCACCGGGCCGAATATGGCAGGTAAATCAACTTACATGAGACAGTCGGCCCTGATCGTTCTCATGGCCCAGATAGGTTCCTTTGTGCCGGCCCAAAAAGCCAACATCGGCATTGTGGACAGGATTTTTACCCGGGTGGGCGCCTCTGACGACCTTGCCAGCGGACAGAGTACCTTTATGGTGGAGATGAGCGAGGTGGCGAATATTTTAAGGAACGCCACAAAGGACAGCCTGCTGATTTTGGATGAGATCGGCCGGGGCACCAGCACCTATGACGGTCTGAGCATTGCATGGGCCGTGGTGGAGTACATAAGCAATCCAAAGCTTTTAGGTGCCAAGACTCTGTTTGCTACCCATTACCATGAACTTACGGAGCTGGAGGGCAAGATCGGCAGCGTCAACAACTACTGTATCGCGGTGAAAGAACAGGGTGACAACATTGTATTTTTAAGGAAGATTGTGAAAGGCGGAGCGGATAAAAGCTACGGCATTCAGGTTGCCAAGCTTGCAGGAGTGCCGGATATGGTTATTCAGAGGTCAAAGGAGATTGTGTCAGAGCTGAGCGACAGTGATATTGTTTCCAGGGCACAGAAAATCCAGGTGAGCAATGAGCCCCAGCAGCTTTCTCTGTTTGCAAATGACGGTGAGCCGACGATGGAGCACCCGTTTATGGCGGAGATCCGGAAAAAGGACCTGTCTTCCATGACACCGCTGGAAGCACTGAACTATTTATATATTCTGCAGAACAGGCTTAGAGAAGAGGAATAGTTATGGCAGAAATTCAGTTATTGGATCAGAAGACAATCGATAATATCGCCGCCGGGGAAGTGATCGAGAGGCCGGCCTCCGTGGTCAAGGAGCTGGTGGAAAATGCGATTGATGCCAAAGCGACGGCGGTGACCGTGGAGATCAGAGACGGCGGCATGACTCTTATGAGGGTGACGGACAACGGGTGCGGCATTCCGAAAGAGGAAGTGAGGACCGCGTTTCTGCGTCACGCGACGAGCAAGATACGCTCCGTGGAGGACCTGGTATCCGTTTCGTCCCTGGGATTTCGGGGAGAAGCACTCTCAAGCATCAGCGCGGTTGGACAGGTGGAAGTTATCACCAAAACCGCAGGGGCTTTTTCCGGGGTTTCTTATAAGATCTTTGGCGGAGAGGAACAGGGCTTTGAGGAGATAGGCGCTCCGGACGGCACGACATTTCTCGTGCGCAATCTGTTTTACAATACGCCGGCCAGACGGAAATTCCTGAAAAGTCCGGTGACCGAGGCGGGATATGTGGAACAGATCATGGTGCACATCGCATTGAGCCATCCGGATATCGCGTTTAAATTTATCCATAACAGCAAGAATAAGATGTATACGTCGGGAAATGGAAACGTAAAAGATATCATCTACCATTTATACGGCAGAGACGTAGCGGGAGCTCTCCTGCCGATTTCGTTAAAGGGGCCAACGGTCAGTGTGGACGGGTATGTGGGAAAACCATTTATCTCCCGCGGGAACCGGAATTATGAAAGTTATTTTATAAACGGCAGGTATATTAAGAGCAAGATCATCTACAAGGCCATTGAGGATGGGTATAAAACGTTTACCATGGCCCATAAGTATCCTTTTGTATGTCTGAACATAAAAGTGGAGCCGGAACTTCTGGACGTCAATGTACATCCGACAAAGATGGAGATCCGTTTCCGCAACGAAAAAGAACTGTATGAGCTTTTAGTGTCAGGCATTAAGGAGACGCTGTCTCACAGAGAAATGATACCGAAAGCGGAACTCGGGAAGCAGAAGAAGGAAGCAAAGCCTGTACTTCCGGGGAAAATGCCTGAGCCTTTTGAACAGGTGAGAAGGGAAGAACATCACGGGGATAAGGCAGCAAAATATACGGCTCCCGAAACTCCGGCCGAACCGCAGGGGACACTGAAAAAAAATACTACGAAACCGGAGGCAAAGAAGTCTGTCTTTGCAGGAGTCAATTATCATAAAGATGCCGGGAAAGAAGATATACAGCAGATGACACTCAATGAAACCTCTCTTCTGGATGAGGAGGCAAAGCCGGACCGGAAAGTGATCGGACAGCTCTTTAAGACTTACTGGCTGATCGAGTACGAAGACCAGCTGTTTATCATGGACCAGCATGCGGCGCATGAGAAAGTGAATTATGAAAAGCTTATGGAGAGCTTCAGGGAAAAAAAGATTTACAGCCAGGGAGTGGAGCCGCCTTACGTGGTGACGCTGTCTATGGCGGAGGCAAAAGTGCTCGATGAGACAAAAGACATCTTTCAGGAACTTGGGTTTACGATTGAGGCGTTTGGAGGCAATGAGTTCTGCATCCGGCAGGTGCCTGCAAACTTATACGGCCTGAAAGAGAAAGAACTGTTTATGGAGCTTTTAGACTCTCTCACCGCGGATGGGGTGAAAAAAGATCCGGAGATGATTACGGATAAGATCGCTTCCATGGCATGCAAAATGTCGGCGAAAGGAAACCAGAGAATGTCGCTTCCCGAAATAAAACATCTTCTGGAACTCCTGATGGAATGTGAAAATCCGTATACATGTCCCCACGGACGGCCTACGATGATCAAGATGAGCAAGTATGAGCTAGAGAAGAAATTTAAGCGTATCGTGTGAGTTTTTTACCATTATTTCTGTCGCGTTTTGAAATGCGCTCCTCCAATAATGGTAAAAAACTGTTATAGAAAAAGGATGGGATTATGAACGATAGAGAGTTGTTGGAGTTGGCGAAGCAGGCCAGGGGGCATGCCTATGCGCCTTATTCCGGTTTTTTTGTGGGTGCGGCTCTGTTGTGTAAGGACGGGACCGTATTTACCGGGTGTAATGTGGAGAATGCTTCTTACGGCGCGGCGATCTGTGCGGAGCGCAATGCCGTTAGCACTGCCGTGGCGGCGGGATACAGGGAGTTTGATGCCATTGCCATCGCGGCAGAGGGAGACGGGTGTGTTTATCCGTGCGGTATTTGCCTGCAGGTGATGAATGAGTTTTCTAAAGATATGCGGGTGATCTGCCAGGATAGAGAAAGCTGGCAGGATTTTTTGTTAAAAGAACTGCTGCCGAAAGGATTTGACAGCTTATGAAGCCGATGATCATACTGACCGGGCCTACGGCGGCGGGGAAGACGGAGCTGTCTATAAGACTTGCAAAAGCAGTCGGAGGAGAGATCATTTCTGCCGATTCTATGCAGGTCTATAAAAAAATGAACATCGGGACGGCAAAGATCATGCCGGAGGAGATGGATGGAATCCCTCATTATCTGGTGGATGAATTGGAACCGGATGAGGAGTTTCATGTAGTCCGGTTCCAGCAGATGGCGAAGCGAGCGGCAGAGAAGATTTATGAAAAGGGCAGGATTCCGATTGTAGTCGGAGGAACCGGTTTTTATATTCAGGCTCTCTTATACGATATAGACTTTTCCAGGGAAGATGCAGACCGGGGATACAGAGACAGACTAAAGAAGCTGGCAGAGGAAAAAGGAAATGGATATCTCCACCGGATACTGGAAGAAGTTGACCCGGAATCTGCACAGGCTATCCATGAAAATAATACAAAAAGGGTGATCCGGGCATTGGAGTTTTATGAAAAGACGGGAACCAAGATTTCCATGCACAATGAACAGGAGAGAACCAAGGAATCCCGTTATAATTTTGTCTATTTTGTCCTGACTCATGAGCGGGAGATTCTGTATGAGAGAATTAACCAGAGAGTTGACCGGATGATAGAGGCAGGGCTGATCGATGAGGTCAGGCAGCTTGCCGGTGAAGGGTATACAAAAGACATGGTATCCATGCAGGGGATTGGTTATAAAGAAGTTTTTGACTATCTGAAAGGAAAACAGGATCTTTCAGAGACGGCAGAGCGCATCAAAAAAGATACGAGGCACTTTGCAAAGCGGCAGCTCACATGGTTTCGGCGGGAAAAAGAAGTCACCATGATTAACAGGCAGAATTACCGAATTGAAGACGAGATTCTGGCATTTATGCTGGAAAAGATCAGAGAGAAAGGCATATGGGATGGATCAGTTAAAAGAATATTATAAAGAATTGGGTGTGTCCGGAGAGGTATATGACTATGCAAAGAACATCGAGTCATCGCTTTCCGAAAGATTTGCAGAATTTGATGCAGTGGCAGAATTTAATCAGCTGAAAGTGCTGAAAGCTATGAAGAAGAACCGTATTTCAGAGGCACATCTCGGAGAGACCACGGGATACGGATATGATGATATCGGAAGAGAGGCAATTGAGGGAGTCTATGCGGATATTTTCCAGACAGAAGATGCCCTGGTGCGCCCGCAGATCACCTGCGGTACCCATGCCCTGGGCCTTTCGTTAAATGCTAATTTAAGACCGGGCGATGAAGTCATGTCTCCGGTCGGAAAGCCTTATGACACATTGGAAGAAGTGATCGGTATCCGGCCATCCAAAGGCTCTCTGGCTGAATATGGGATCACCTATGCCCAGGCGGATCTGAAGCCGGACGGTTCTTTTGACTATGAAGCCATAAAACAAGCCATAAACGATAGGACAAAGCTGGTCACGATCCAGCGGTCGAAAGGCTACGCCACACGGCCGACACTTTCTGTTGAGAGAATCGGGGAGCTGATCTCATTCGTAAAGGATATAAAGCCGTCAGTCATCGTCATGGTGGACAACTGCTATGGAGAGTTTGTCGAGGAGACGGAGCCGTCCCAGGCAGGAGCAGACTTAGTCGTAGGCTCGCTCATTAAAAATCCAGGTGGAGGGCTGGCACCCATCGGGGGTTATATCTGCGGAAAGAAGGAATTGATCGAGCAGTGTGCATACAGACTTACTACACCCGGCCTTGGAAAAGAAGTGGGTGCATCTTTAGGAGTCAACCGCCAGTTCCTGCAGGGACTGTTTCTCGCGCCCACAGTGGTAAACAGCGCCCTGAAAGGGGCTGTATTTGCGGCTAACCTGTATGAAAGCCTCGGATTTAAAGTGTTCCCTGACGGAAAGGAGAGCCGACACGATATTATTCAGGCGGTAGAATTCAACGACCCTGAAAAACTCAAAGCGTTCTGCCAGGGAATCCAGGCGGCTTCGCCGGTGGACAGCTATGTGACGCCGGAGCCGTGGGATATGCCGGGCTATGACAGTCAGGTCATTATGGCGGCAGGAGCGTTTGTCTCAGGCTCCTCCATCGAACTCAGTGCAGACGGTCCGATGAAACCTCCGTATGCAGCCTATTTCCAGGGGGGGCTTACCTATCCACATGCCAAGTACGGGATTACAATGTCCCTTCAGCGGATGGCGGAAAAAGGGCTCGTACTGCTGTGATGTCGGATGCCGGATTTTTATGTCGGGAGAATAAGAAAAATTTAAGGAAACCGTCATAGTTCCTGGGTATACAAGAAAAAGATCTTATGGTAAGATTTATTAATGAGAAATGTTTTTTTACGTATTCCTTTGAGGAAAGGAATCTATGGAAAAGAGACATTACACAATAAAAGAGCTTCCGGAGTCTGAGCGCCCTTATGAAAAATGCGAGCGGCTGGGACCGGGGGCGCTGACAGATGCGGAGCTTTTAGCCGCCATTTTAAGAAGTGGTGCGAAGGATAAAAGGGCCACGGGCCTGGCTGTGGAGATCTTAGGCCTGCACCCATATTATGAGGGGCTGCTGGGCATCTGTCATGTTACAATGAATGAACTGATGAGGATCAGGGGCATCGGCAGGGTGAAGGCAGTACAGATCCTTTGCATTGCAGAACTTTCCATGCGGCTGTCCTCACAGAAAGTACATAAGAAGATCAGTTTTCATACTCCAAAGTCCATTGCGGATTATTATATGGAAAAAATGCGTCACTTGAACAGGGAAGAAATGATTTTAATTCTTTTTAATGGGAAGAATAAAGTCATCAAAGAACTGAAGGTATCCGTAGGTACGGTCAATCAGACAGTGGCGTCACCCAGGGAAGTATTCCTGGAAGCATTGAAGTATGAAGCGGTCTATTTAATTTTGCTGCACAATCACCCTTCCGGGGACCCCACTCCCAGCAGGCAGGATGTCTCTGTCACGAAACGGATAAAAGAAGCAGGAGAACTGCTCGGCATTTATCTGTCCGACCATATCATCATCGGAGACCGTTCTTACGTAAGTTTTAAAGAACAACAATTACTTTAGCCCGATGGGGCGGTATGGAATGGAGTGCTTATGAAGAAGGGACTGATTGGAATCGAGCTGGGCTCTAAGAATCTTAGGATCTATTCGAAAGAAAAAGACCAGATTCTAAGGCTTAAAAATGTCATTGCCCTGACAGAAGATTCGGAGACAGCAGCAGTAGGAAACGAAGCGTTTTCAATGTATGAGAAAGAGCCACACCAGATACAGATCATTACGCCGATGGTCCACGGGGTGATCGGCGATTATACGAATATGCGCAGGCTTCTTGCGGAAATTCTCAGACGTTATCTGAGGAAGTTAAAAAAATATGAATTTTACATGGCTGTGCCGTCAGACATCACCGGCGTGGAGCGCAGAGCATTCTATGATCTGATGCTTGAGTCGTTCCGGTCGGTAAAAGAGGTCAGACTATGGCCAAAGCCGATGGCGGATGCCGTGGGACTGGGCATCGATGTAGGGGCCCCCTGCGGCAACATGGTCATCAATATGGGAGCCGACACGACCGAGATCTCCGTGATCTCCCTCGGGGGCATCGTGAGAAGCCGTCTGGTAAAGCAGGGAGGCAGCCAGATCGACCAGTGGATGATCTCAAAGCTAAAGAGAAACCACAATATTGAGATCGGGATGAAGAGCGCGGAGCGGTTAAAGCTTCTGTATTCCAGAAGGGAAGAAGAAGGGAAGCCTGCCTATGTAAAAGGCAGAGACCTTGTCAGCGGGCTGCCAAAGAAGATCCAGGTTCCGGGAGATCTGGCAGAAGAAAAGGTAAGAAGCTATGTCAACGACATCATTATCGAGGCCAAAGCCATGTTGGAGGTGATTCCTCCGGAACTGGCATCAGATATCATGGTGGAGGGCATTTATCTGTCAGGGGGAAGTTCCTCCTTTCAGAAGATTCCGGAATGGATGGAAGATGCCATCGGCATTCATATCCGCCCCGGGGAACAGCCGGAGGAGAGTGTTGTCCGAGGCTTGAAGACGATCATGAACAAAGATTGCAAATACCAGTGAGGAAAGAGAAATGAAATTTCATAAGAAAAATATGCGTTCAAGGCATTACCTGTTTATTTTTGTGGGAGTGTGCTTTTTGTTAATCGGGATCAGTGTTTTTGCGGGGGGCGTGCTGTCTCCGGTCAAAGCATTGGCCACAGGAATTTTAAGTCCTATGCAGAAAGGGATTAATTCCATTGGGAACGGTATTTTTTCCTGGAATGAAAATATAAAGACCAAGGAACAGCTGAAAGAAGATAACAAAGTTCTTCAGGAGAAGATCGATTCCCTGAAGATGCAGAACCGGATTCTGTCGCAGGACCAGATAGAGCTTGAGCGTCTCCAGGAACTTCTGAAGCTCAAAGCAAAATATAAAAAATACAGTACGGTCGGGGCCAGAGTTATCAGTAAGGGCTCCGGCAACTGGTTTGAAATCTTCGCCATCGACAAAGGAAGCAAAGACGGCATTAAGAAAAACATGAATGTGATCGCGGACAACGGGCTGGTGGGCATCGTATACGATGTGTCCGATCATTATGCGAAGGTGCGGACGATCATCAATGACACCAGCATGGTCAGCGCCATGTTTTTGAAGACAAAGGACTCCTGCATCGTCAGGGGAAGTCTGAGTACGATGTCTGACGGCTACCTGGAAGTCGTATATATTGATAAGACCGCAAAGGTCAAAGAAGGCGATGAGCTGGTGACCTCATATTTGAGTTCTAAATTTGTGGAAGGGCTCTCCATCGGAAAAGTATCCGATATCAAACTGGATTCCACAAAGCTTACAAAGACCGCAAAGGTCACACCGATCGTGGATTTCAAGCATTTAAAGGAAGTCCTGGTGATCACAGACCTGAAAGAAAATGTCAACCTGGATGAAAAGACAAAAGAATAGGCAGGTGGGATGATGAGACTGAAAAGGACTTTATTTTATATTCTATCTGTGATTTTTTGCTTTCTTCTGCAGACATCGGTGTTTCAGTTTTTAAAGCTTGCCGATGTCATGCCGAACGTTCTGCTGATCCTCACTGTGACCCTGGGATTGATCAGGGGAAAGAAAGCAGGGATCGGCATCGGATTTTCCTGCGGTCTGCTGATCGATATATTTTTCGGTGACGTTCTCGGGCAGTATGCCCTTCTTTATTTGCTCATCGGCTATATCAACGGATGTTTCAACTCTTTCTTTTATGAAGACGACGTCCTTCTGCCGTTCGGGCTTTTAGTCATCAATACCCTGGCTTACAGCTTTGCAATTTTTTTCTTTTTCTTTGCACTGAGAGGAAGATTTGCATTTTTCAGTTACTTAAAAGATATTATGATACCGGAAGCAGTCTATACAGGGCTGATCGCTCTGCCGCTGTATAAACTTCTTCTGTTCATCGACGTACGCATCAGCGATTCAGAAAAAAGGAGCATGTTCTAGTGTTTAGAAAGTTACAAAACCGGGTTGAAAAATTATTGGCAAACAGGCTTCTGGCAATGGCTGTTTTATTCGCAGTGCTTTTTCTTGTACTCGTCTGCCGGCTGTTTGTCATTCAGATTGTTCAGGGGCAGTCACATAAAGAAGACTTCACCTACAAAGTAGAAAAGACCGTCAAGACTTCCGGTACGAGGGGAAATATCTATGACTGCAACGGAAAACTTCTGGCTTACAACAAAATGGTCTATACAGTCAATTTTCAGAATGACAATAAGTTCAAAACGTTAGCCCAGGAAAACGATACATCTGAGAATTATGAAAAAAATAAGGTGATTTATGAAGTGATCAAGATCTTAGAGAAGAACAAAGATTCCTTCAAGAGCGATATCCCGATCGAGATCACAGGAAACGGCACGTTCCGCTTTACGGAGAAAGGCTCCAGACTGGAACGGTTCAAGAGGGAGGCATTCGGCATCGGGACAGATACCAAGGGTCTTTCCAAGGAGCGTTTAAAGCTCCGTCAGCAGCAGCTTAATGCCAGTGCGGAGGAAGTCTTTGAGTACTTAAGAAACGGGACTATGGGAAGTCCCGGAGTCGGGAAAATGTTTGACATTGATGAGAAGTATTCAGACAAAGATGCTTTAAAGATCATGTCTGTCCGATACAGCGCCTACTTAAGCCGTTATTCACAGTATATGAAGGTGACCTTTGCCACAGAGGTGAGCAGCAGGAGCATCGCGGAGATCGAAGAGCGTTCCAATGAACTTACCGGGATCGACGTGAGTACCAAGTCCATCCGGGTTTATAAAAACAGTGAGGCCATGTCTCATGTAATCGGCTATACCGGTACAATCAATACCGAGGAACTTGATGACTATAATAAGGGAAAAAAAGAAAGTGACAAGGACTATTATGCGATGGACGACGCGGTCGGAAAGGCGGGCATTGAAAAAGAACTGGAGTCTTATCTGCACGGCAGCAGCGGAAGCCAGACCATGATCGTCAACAATATAGGAAAGATCGTAAAGACGACCAAGACGGAAAAGGCAGGAACAGGAAACAACGTAGTCCTGTCGATCGACAGTGATCTTCAGGAATATGCATATAACCTGTTAGAAAGAAGGATTACAGGCATCGTTCTGTCCAAACTCACCACCTCTGATTCCAAGGGTGACCGGAGCAATATAAGGATTCCGATCAAAGACGTCTACTATTCACTGATCGGAAACAGTATTGTGGATATCACGGACCTGAACGGAGAGCGTGCAAACTCTTACGAAAAGAGCATGTATAAAAAGATTCAGAGCCTGAAGAAGGACAGTATCAAAACGATTCGGAAGAATCTTACAGGCAGTACAAAGGCCTACAAAGACGAGAGTGAGGAAAAGCAGAATTATGCTGACTACGTGTATAAGATGCTTTCCAGGAAAAAAGTTTTCCTAACCGGCTCCGTCGACACGAAGGACAAGACATATCTCAGGTGGAAAGATGAAAAGATCGGCCTGGGTGAGTTCCTTAAATATGCCATCAATAAAGAATGGATCGATATTTCCATGCTGGATCTGCCGTCCAAATACAGTGATACAGAGCAGATCTTTGACGCGCTTGTGTCCTATGTTGAAGAACAGCTTCAGAAGGATGATGAATTTGATCTGACAGTATGTGAACAAAAGCTCGGAACCGGTGAACTCAGTGGAAGGTCTGTATGTCTGCTTTTGTACGAGCAGGGAGTCCTGAATAAGAAAAAAGACGCGGGGACCTATCAGAGTCTGAAAAACGGTTCCCTGGATGCCTACTCCTTCATACGGCAGAAGCTGTCAAAAAGAGAAATCACGCCGGCCCAGCTCGGCCTGGACCCGTGTTCCGGCTCCATTGTGATCACAGATCCCGACACGGGAAAAGTAAAAGCCATGGTCAGTTATCCGGGATATGACAGCAATAAGCTGTCCAATGGAATCGACAACGACTACTACCGCCAGCTGTCCAATTCCACGGCGACGCCTCTTTATAATCAGGTGCTGAACCACAGAACGGCTCCGGGGTCCACCTTCAAGCCTTTATCTGCGATCACCGCCCTGAATGAGGGAACGATTTCCACAGGCACCCAGATACAGTGTACCGGCGTGTTTGACAAGATCAGTCCCGCGGCCCATTGCTGGATTTATCCCAACGGAAGGCACGGCTACAATAATGTGGCCGGGGCATTAGAAGTCTCTTGTAATTGCTTCTTTTATGAGGTAGGATATGACTTAGGAATGACAGGGGCATCTTACAGCAGCAAGAAAGGCCTGGAGGCCCTGAAAAAATATGCGACCAAGGTCGGCCTGAATAAAAAGTCCGGTATTGAGCTGAGCGAGATGGCTCCGCATATTTCAGACGAAACCTCTGTGCGTTCTGCCATCGGACAGGGCACGAACAGTTTCACGCCGAGCCAGATTTCCAACTACGTGACGACGCTGTCAAATAAGGGAACCGTCTACGACCTGAGTATTTTAGACAAAGTTACCACTTCGGGCGGAAAGACGGTGAAAAAATACGGTGTCAAGAAGAAGAGCAAACTCACTCTGAATGATGACTCTTACTGGGATGCGGTCTGGTCCGGCATGCGCAGGGTTGTTTCCGGAAAGAAAGGCGCTGTGACCAGCATATTCAAAGGGCTTAATGTGAAAGTGGCGGGCAAGACAGGAACCGCACAGGAAGATAAAAAGAGGCCGAACCATGCGCTGTTCATATCTTTCGGTCCCTATGAAGACCCGGAGATCACGGTCACTGCAGTCATCCCTTACGGATATACGTCATCCAATGCGGCAGCCGCGGCGAAGGATCTCTACAAGTATTATTTTGCAAATGATAAAGAGAAGGCGAAATTAAGGAAGGACAAGAAAGTAATTTCTGCGGCCGGTTCAGTATCCGATTAAGAGAGGTGAAAATATATGAAAGAACCAGTATTGTTGAAAGGAAACAATTTTGGTTTGACGATTGTTCTGGATGACAAGATAGAGTTTGAAGAACTGCTGGCGATTATCGCGAGAAAGTTTGTGGAAGCCGCGAAGTTTTTCAACACCAAAACTCAGGTTGTATTAAAAATCGAAGGAAGGGTTTTAAGCGTGGAGGAAACGGAGCGGGTTTTGGAAACGATCACAGAGAACAGCTCCCTCTCCATCGCCTATGTGATGGAAGGGGACCAGGTTCTGGAAACCAAATTTAAACAGCTGATCGAGGAGAGAGCCATCAGGCTGAAAGAGTCCAGGAGCGAATCCCGTTTAAAGAGCGGAGGAGTCTCCTTCGGACAATTTTACCAGGGGACTTTAAGATCCGGACAGAGTCTGGAATCCGATGCCAGTGTGGTAGTCATCGGGGATGTGAATCCCGGAGCTACCGTGAAGGCAAAGGGCAATATCGTCGTACTGGGGTGTGTAAAAGGCTATGTGTTTGCAGGAGTGGACGGGAATGACAAGGCTTTCATCGCTGCCCTTGAGATGAAGCCGATGCAGATCCGGATCGGCAGCTATATTGCGAGATCATCCGATCAGGTATCTGCAAAGAAGCGGCTGTTTGGGAAAAAAGCAAAGCAAGGCGACGAGGAAGCCAAGATTGCATTTGTAGAGGATGAAAATATTTACATAGAACCTATATCAAAATCACTTCTGAATGAAATTACAGCTTAAAACAATGGAGGAAGAAAACAATGAGTGAAGTAATCGTAATCACATCAGGAAAAGGCGGCGTTGGGAAAACAACCACGACGGCCAACGTAGGAACCGGTCTGGCAAAAGAAGGGAAAAAGGTCGTACTGATCGACACGGACATCGGTCTCAGGAATCTGGATGTGGTCATGGGGCTGGAAAACAGGATTGTCTATAATCTTGTCGATGTGGTAGAGGGAAACTGCAGGATCAAACAGGCGATGATCAAGGACAAAAAATATCCGGATCTTTATCTTCTGCCTTCTGCACAGACAAGGGATAAATCTTCTGTGAGTCCTGAGCAGATGAAAAAAGTTGTGGATGAGCTGAAAGAAGAGTTTGACTATATCCTTCTGGACTGTCCGGCAGGGATCGAACAGGGATTCCAGAATGCCATCGCAGGAGCAGACCGCGCACTGATCGTGACGACTCCGGAGGTATCTGCGATCCGTGATGCAGACCGGATCATCGGACTTTTGGAGGCCAACGATATACATAAGATCGATTTAGTCATCAACAGGATCCGTATGGACATGGTAAAAAGAGGGGACATGCTGTCAAAGGATGATGTCCTGGATATCCTGGCAATCGATCTGATCGGCGTTGTGCCGGACGATGAAAACATTGTCGTATCTACAAACCAGGGGGAACCTCTTGTGGGCAGCGACAGTATGGCAGGAAAAGCTTATATGAACATCTGTAAGAGGGTTATGGGACAAGAAGTACCGTTTTTGGATTTGGATACCAAATCATTCTTCGAGAAACTTGCCGGCATTTTTAAGAAATAGTCAAGGAGGAGAAGAATGGGTTTGTTTGATAGCTTTTTTAAAAAGAAAAATTCCGCTGATGAAGCAAGGGACCGGCTGAAGCTTTTGCTGGTATCTGACCGTTCCAACTGTTCTCCGGAAACTATGGAACTGATCAAAAATGACATCATCAAGGTGATCTCAAAATATATGGAGATCGATCCGCAGGGATTGGATATTCAGATTACTCAGAACGACGAAGAACACAGCGGACCGGCGCTGTTTGCGAATATCCCGATCCGGGAAATGAAAAAGAAAAAATAGACATGGAGTGATAAAATGCTTAGAAACTACCGACTGCAAAACTACAATATAAAGCTGGTTCTCAATGTATTGGTGCTGGCCACATTAGGAATTATTTTTATCCACAGCGCAAATCCGTCTTTTGTGATGAAACAGGGCTTGGGTCTGATCCTTTGTTTTGCGGTCATGGCAGTAGTTTCTCTGATCGATTATCAGACGTGGCTTCGGAGTTCCAATCTGCTCTATATCATCAATCTTTTGTTGCTGATAGGCGTTAAGCTGTTTGGAAAAGACGTAAACGGGGCAAAGCGCTGGTTTTCACTGGGGCCCCTGGGGACGCTTCAGCCGTCAGAGCTCAGCAAGATCGTGATGATCATTGTCATCGCAGATTTCGTAGTCCGCCACGAGGACGATCTGAACGAACCGAAAGTATTGGGGAAACTTGCACTTTTATGTGCACCGCCGCTGTATCTGATTCTGAAACAGCCGAATCTGTCCACGACACTGGATATCGTTTTTATCATTCTTGCCATCGTCTTTGTGGGAGGATTAAGCTCTAAGCTGATCCTGAGAGTTTTGATCATAGGGATTCCTCTTTTTGCAGTGTTTATATGGTATGTCCAGACACCGGGACAGATTCTTTTAGAGTCTCATCAGGTGGCGCGGATCATGTCCTTTTTAAACCCGGCTGCCTATGCGGATTCTACGGCACTGCAGACAGCCAACTCTGTTATGGCCATCGGGTCCGGAGGTTTGTTCGGAAAGGGATTCGGATCAAATACGATCTCTGATGTCTCTGCCAGCGATGTAAATCTGGTGTCAGAACGCCAGACAGACTTTATTTTTTCTGTGGTTGGAGAAGAGTTCGGGTTTTTAGGGTGTCTTGTTGTGATCGGCCTGCTGGTTCTTTTAGTAGCCCAGTGCCTGAATGTGGCCCGGAAAGCCGATAATGGAGCAGCCAAAATGGTAGCTGTGGGCGTGTCTGCCTATATGGGATTCCAGTCCTTTATCAACATAGGAGTTGCCACAGGGACTTTGCCCAATACAGGACTTCCGCTGCCGTTTATCAGCTATGGCCTGAGTTCACTCTTGTCGGCATCCATTGCGATCGGCCTGATGCTGAATATTTATCTTCAACGCAAAAAATATTAGGAGGAACCTTTATGAATGTAGGATTAATTGCGCACGATGCGAAAAAAATGCTGATGCAGAACCTCTGCATTGCTTATCAGGATATTTTAAGACGGCATACGCTGTACGCCACAGCCACCACGGGAAAGGTGATCGAGGAAGTGACAAACCTGACGATCCATAAGCTTCAGGTGGGACATTTCGGCGGCATGCATCAGATCGGGGCGTTGATCGAAAACAATGAAATGGATCTTCTTATCTTTCTGCAGGATCCGGACAACAAGCAGAGGACACAGGGCTTCTATGATGTACTGAACCTTTGTGACAAACACAACATCCCGTGTGCCACCAATCTGCCGACGGCAGAGGCTCTGATTATGGCCCTGGACCGGGGGGATCTGGACTGGAGAGAGATGTATACTCAATAGGCTGTCACATGACAGTCTTTCTTTTCATTTCTTAGGACATTTGCTTGAAATCAGGAGGACAGAATGAAAAAACGAATTTTATGTATATGTATGACGGCAGTATTGCTCGTTTCTCTGACCGGGTGCAGCGCGGCGGATACATTGACGCAGCTTTCCGTCACTTATGAAAAACATCTGGAGCAGAACCAGGATGAGCTTAGAACGGAGACTCTGGGGGATAACTGGAAGTCGAAAGGAGCCTATGTAGGCGTTATATCCAGGGAGGATGCCGACACAGAGCAGTATTCCGGAGTGAAAGAGGCGCTGCTCGTTAACAATACGACAAATCAGGTGCTCGTTGCGCAGAAGGTATTTGACAAGGCCTACCCTGCGAGTATCACAAAGATCATGACTGCCCTTCTGGTCCTGGAAAACTGCAGTCTTGATGATGTTGTGACCATTGACCGGGATATCACCTTCGATGACCCGGCAGCAGTGAGCCTTCATCTGAAAAAGGGCGACAAGATCACGGTGGAAGCACTTTTAAACGGACTGATCGTCATGTCGGCCAACGATACTGCCATTGCTTTGGGAAGAAAGGTGGCCGGAAGCGATAAAAAGTTTGTGGCGATGATGAATAAGAGAGCCCGTGAGCTGGGAGCTACCAATACAAATTTTCAGAATCCAAACGGCCTTCATTTGAAGAATCATTATACGACTGCGTATGACCTGTACCTGATCTTCCAGGAACTGGTGAAACATAATGAATTTTTATCCATTGCAGGAAAGGCGAGCAGTTATATAGAATATACGAACCAGAAGAACAAGCTGCAGGCATTTGATATGGCAGCGACCAATCAGTACCTGCTGGGCAATTACAATCTTCCTCACAAAGTGTTTATGCTGGGAGGAAAGACGGGGACAACGGGAGAAGCCGGTTCCTGTCTGATCATTCTCACGAAAAACGAGGAGGGGGAAGAATTTATCTCTGTCATCTTAAAGGCTTCCAGCAAACAGACTCTATATCACACGATGACAGAAGTACTGAAAAAGGAAAATTAAGAAGATGGAACGCTACAACACTTACTCGGCACATTTGAAGAAGAGATTCGGTGAGAAAGTATATAAACTCCCGGTCAATCTCCCGGTGACCTGTCCGAACCGGATAGAAGGCAGAGGCTGCAGTTTCTGTGCCGGAGTCGGGACCGGCTTTGAAGCCATGTCTGAAACAGTGCCCGTAAAGGACCAGCTGAATAGAACAAAAGCTTATATCGGCAAACGGTACGGGGCAAAAAAGTTTTTAGCTTATTTTCAGAATTACACGAATACATTTCTGCCCCTTGGGGAATTTCGCGACTATGTGCTGGAAGCACTGGAGGAAGAAGATATTGTGGGGATCTCAATATCCACCAGACCCGACTGTATCCGGAAAGATTATCTGGAATTTTTAAATGAGATACAAAAGGAGCGGGGAGCCGCCGTGACCATGGAATTCGGACTTCAGACGGTCAATTACCATACTCTGAGGAAGATCAAAAGGGGCCATACTCTGGCAGAGTATTTGAATGCGGTCCTTCTCACGGCACCCTACGGGTTTGAGATCTGCACTCATGTCATTCTGAATCTGCCCGGAGATACAGCCGAAGATGCAGTGGAGACAGCCAGGGTGATCTCTGCCCTGCCCGTGTCTGTGGTCAAAGCCCATTCCCTTTATATTCCGAAGAACTCCGTATTGTATGAAGAATACAGGGATGGTAAAATATCTTTATGCACAAAAGAAGAATACATAAACCGGCTGACAGAGTTTGTGGCTAACCTGAGAGAAGATATTGTCATCGAGAGGCTGTTCAGCAGAGTGCCTGAGGAAGATGCCGTATTTTCAAACTGGGGAGTCAGCTGGTGGAAGCTAAAGGATTTGTTTGAGGAAACAATGAAACAAAAAGGATATGTCCAGGGATGCAGATGTGATTATTTAGACGGGGCAGCTTTGAGGCGCTGGAGGATATAGATGACTAGAAAAAAATCGAGATGGAATATCGGGACTATCGTTTTTCTTGTCCTGCTGATCTATGTTCTGATCAATGTAATGATCTTCGTAGGCAAGGAAAAGCTGACGGTTTATAAAGTGACAGAAGATAAAATTTCATCGACATATTCCCTCACCGGAATCGCCCTCAGGAACGAGAAACTTTTGAAGGCCGAAGATGACGGTTATATTACATATTATACGGAAGAGGGAAAGAGGGTCAAAAAGTCCGGCATGCTCTATGTTTTGGACAAGAACGGTAAGGTCCAGAAAGAGTTTGCCAATCAGGTGGAAGAGATGAAGGGAAGAGGAGATATCCAGG
This sequence comes from Anaerostipes faecis, assembly GCF_910574135.1. NCBI lineage: Bacteria > Bacillati > Bacillota > Clostridia > Lachnospirales > Lachnospiraceae > Anaerostipes > Anaerostipes faecis. The sequence continues at coordinate 31,842 of NZ_CAJSYK010000020.1, forward strand.
AGAATACCAGGATTAAAAACCGGCTTTCCGAGTTTAAATCAATCTACTCGGACAAGGATTTTGAAGATGTCTATGACTTGAAATATGACCTGAAAAATGCTGTGCTGGGCATTAATGAAAAATCTTTGAAGAAGGTCATGGAACAGGTGAAAGAACAGGTTGGGGATGCGTCGTTTTCTACCAGAAGGAGCAGTATAAGCGGCATTGCAAGCTTTTATTCGGATTCCTTCGACGGCAGGGAGGCAGGCCAGATTAAAGCGAGTGATTTTGAGAGAGAAAATTACAGGGTCACAAAACTGAATTCTACAGACAAAGTGAAAAAAGGGGACACCGTATGCAGGGTGACGAAAAATGAGAAATGGACACTGACGGTACTTCTTGATAAAGAACAGTATACCAGCCTTAAAGGCAGAAAGACCGTAACCGTGAAATTCGTGGATGACCAGATGAAAGCAGAGGCCGGCGTTGAGACCGAAAAAAAAGAAGACGGCTATTTTGCCTATCTGTCTCTGGACCAATATCTGATCCGTTACATCGGAGAGCGGTATGTGGATATCGATCTGCTCCTGGATACTTACCAGGGACTTAAAATTCCGGATTCTGCGATTGTCTCAAAACAGTTTTATCAGGTTCCGGTCAAGTACATTACAAAGGGCAATAACGGAGCAAGCGAGGGCTTCAGTGTCAGAACCACGTCCAAGGACGGAAATGTCAAGGTAGAACAAAAAGAATTTAAGATTTATAAAAAGACAAAGAATTACTGTTATCTGAATCCGGAAGAGGTGGAGGAAGGCACTACCTTTGAGGCAATGGACGCCGGTGACCGCTTTACCGTAGGAGAAAAGAAGAGACTGAAAGGAGTCTACTGCACGAATCAGGGCTATGCTGATTTCCGTCCGGTACAGGTTATTGTAAATAAAGACGGCTATACCATAGTACAGACAGATACGTTAAACGGTATTCGACTGTATGACTTTGTTGTTCTCGACAGCAAAGCGATCAAGGAAAACCAGATCATATATTAAAGTTAGGAAGTGTGTGATATGTTAATCGATCAGTACAATCTAGTGAAAGAAAATGTAAAGGCTGCCTGTGAAAAGGTGGGGAGAGATCCGGAAGAGGTTACTGTGATTGCGGTCAGCAAGACAAAACCTCTGTCTATGATCGAGGAGCTTATGGACTGCGGGGTCATGGATTTCGGGGAAAACAAGGTCCAGGAGATCATGAAGAAATATGAGGAGATCAAGTCTCCGGTGCGCTGGCATATGATCGGCCATTTCCAGACAAATAAAGTGAAATATATCGTGGATAAGGTGGCGCTGGTCCACTCTGTGGATTCTATAAAGCTGGCAAGACAGATCAGCAAAGAAGCCTTAAAACACAAGATCCAGGTGCCGGTACTGATTCAAGTGAACCTGGCAAGGGAAAAGACAAAATCCGGCTTTATGGAAGAAGATCTCTACAGTGCGCTGGAAGAAATTTCTAGCCTTCCGGGCGTTTTTGTGCAGGGACTCATGCAGATCGCACCATTCGTGGAAAATCCAGAAAATAACCGGGTATATTTCAGAAGGATGCGGCAATTATTTGTTGACATCAAAGAGAAAAACTTTGATAATATAGCTATGAACATCCTTTCCATGGGTATGACGAATGATTATCAGGTTGCGGTGGAAGAAGGCTCTACCATGGTACGGGTAGGAACAGGTATTTTTGGGGAAAGAGACTACAATAAATAGTGGAGGATAAAGAGCATGGGTGCAGTGGATAAGCTGTTGAATTTTATGAAACTTACGGAAGATGAAGAATATGATGAATACGACGAATACGAAGAGGAAGAAGAAGAACCGGATACAGAACGGCGCTCATTCTTCCGGAAAAAAGACACTGTCAGAGAAGAGTCAAATGTGATTGAACCGATCACATATACGAGCAGAGAAACGAAAGATCCGAAACCCCGCCGCTTCGGCTCCGGAAAAGTAGTATCTATGAACGGACACGGTGTAGAAGTTTACGTGATCAAGCCTCAGGACTTTGCAGAGGCCCAGACGGCAGCAGATCTTCTGAAAGAAGGCAAGACAGTTGTCATCAACTTAGAAGGAGTTGAGCTGACGGTTGCCCAGAGAAGCATCGACTTTGTGGGCGGAGCGACCTATGCGATTGACGGCTCCCTTCAGGCTGTTTCCAACAATATTTTTATTGCGGCACCGGACAGCATTGAGGTCAATGGAGATTTAAGAAGTGAGATCATGAATGAAAATATCATCTCACCTCAGCTAAAATAAGCCATGGACGAGCAGCTGTTTAAAAAGCGACTGGAAGAATTGGCTCAGACTGCATTTATGAATTCAGTGTATACCCATACACCGTTTTTGTCGGAGAGGGAACAGAGCCTCTTTCATGAGATGAGACAGGATCTTTCTTTTGCAGACGCATCACTTTATGGCGGCCATGAAGATTATGACCGCTGTATTATTGTGTTCGGCTCAGAAGAGATGTTTGGATATGAAGGTGAGATTCCATTGGCATGTGCCAAAATCTCGCCTCTTTTTAAAAAGTTTGCAGAAACGCTCACCCACAGGGACTACCTTGGTGCTCTCATGAACCTGGGGATTGAGAGAAGCCAGATCGGTGATATCTTAGTTTCGGATGGGGAGGCTTATGTTTTCTGTTTCAGACATATGGCTGAATTTCTGTGCCGGGAACTTACAAAGGTCAGGAATACACAGGTGGAAACCGTCCAGATGGATTTTAAGGACATTCATTACTGCCAGGAATATATTACAAAAGATGGATTTGTGTCTTCCCCAAGGCTGGATGCGCTTGTGGGGCTGGCTTTCGGCCTCTCGAGGAGCAAGGCTCTTTCATTATTTCAGAGTCAGAAAGTATTCATCCGAGGAAAAATGGAGACAAGGAACAGTTACCAGGCAAAACCAGAAGACGTCATATCTGTCCGGGGATTCGGCAAATTCCGGTTTCAGAAACTGGGAAGAGAGACGAAGAAGGGCAGATTTCACGTAAAGCTGCAAATTTATAAATAGGAGGATGCACATGATTACACCAATCGAGTTATTAGGTAAGGAACTGAAAAGAGGATTTGGCTATAAAGCTATTGAAGTCGATGAATTTCTCGAAGAAGTGGCCAGAGATTACGAGAAAGTTTACAAAGAAAACAACGAGCTGAAAGAGAGAGTCTCAGCCCTTACAGAGAATCTGAATCATTACCGTGTCATCGAAGAGTCATTAAAAAAGGCACTGGTGCTTGCGGAGGAAACTTCCAAGGAGACGATCGCAAATGCCGACAAGGCGGCCAAAGCCATGGAAGAGCAGGCAGAGATGGAAGCCAGGGAGATCCTTGAAAAAGCCAGAAGAGAAGCCGAGGATTTTGCAAGGCAGGCGAGAGAGGCATTTGACAAAGAAAACCAGGAAAAGCTGGGAGAGATCGCGTCTCTGGAAAAACAGATCAACAAATTGACTGGGGATTATGTGTCATACAAATCCAGAATGATGCAGTTTATCAACGGGCAGCTGGATTATCTGAAGAACCCGGTATATGATCTGGAGATCTCCAAAAAAGAGAAAGAAGAGACAGAAGAGACAGAGGCAGCGGCTGCTGAGGAGCCTGATTATGATGGAAGAGAGTAAGCTTAGCGTCAGGGAACAGGGGAAAAAGATATATGATATTTATTTCAGGGACTCTTTTGATGACCTGACAGAGGCACTCTCTGATGCTGGCCTATTAAACAGAAAAGTGTGCATTGTGACAGAGAGCAATGTAGCACCGCTCTATTTAAAAGAGTTGTATGACTTGTTAGGCCCTGTCTGCACGAAAGTGACCACATTCAGCTTCAGTGCGGGAGAAGCCCACAAACAGCTGAAGACCGTGGAACATTTATACGAGCAGCTGATCCGGAATCATTTTGACCGGAAGGACCTGATTGTGGCTCTGGGCGGCGGTGTGGCAGGAGATATGGCCGGGTTTGCCGCAGCGACTTATTTAAGAGGGATCGATTTCATTCAGATTCCGACGACTCTGCTTTCTCAGGTGGACAGCAGCATCGGAGGAAAGACCGGCGTAGATTTTATCCAATACAAAAATATGATCGGTGCTTTTCACCAGCCCAAGCTGGTCTATATCAATGTCAACACATTAAAGAGTCTTCCAAAGAGGGAGTATTTGTCCGGAATGGCAGAGGTGGTAAAGCACGGACTGATCAAAGATCAGGAGTATTACCGCTGGATCAGAGACCATAAAAAGCAGATCCTCTCGAAAGATCCGGATACAATGCTTGAGATGATCCGAAAAAGCTGTGATATCAAACGGCGGGTCGTGGAGGCAGATCCGAAAGAGCAGGGAGAGCGTGCCCTTTTAAATTTTGGACATACACTGGGCCACGCAGTGGAGACTCTGATGGATTTTTCCCTGCTCCACGGAGAGTGTGTGGCGGCCGGGTGCAGGCTCGCTCTGAAGCTTTCCAGAAACCGCAGGATGTTATCTGAAAAAGAGACAGAGGAAGCATGTGCATTGTTTGATGCCTTTTCTCTGGATCAAAGGTTTGACAGGCTGACGCCGGAGCGGATCATAGAGACAACAAAGTCTGACAAGAAGATGGCAGGAGGACATATCCGTTTTATTCTTTTAAAAAGGATCGGGGAGGCCTGCATTGACCTCACGGTCAGCGACAAAGAAATGATGGAAGTATTAGAGGAAGAGCTGAGATGAAGCAGATAAAAGTATTCGCCGCGATCGCAATTTTTCTGGCTGCAGACCAGATTTCTAAGGCAGCGGCGGTGATGTCCCTGAAAGGGAGAGAAGGGATTTCAATCCTGAAAGATATATTTGAACTTCAGTATGTGGAAAACAGGGGGGCGGCTTTTGGGATTTTACAAAATCAGCAATGGCTGTTTTTTGTCATCACGGTGCTTGCTGTGGCGCTGCTTACATTTGCTTATTCTAAGCTGCCGGATGAGAAAAAATACCGCCCGCTCCGCTTTTGCTACGTTTTTTTATGTGCCGGAGCCGTCGGCAATCTTATAGACAGAATTTTCAGGGGGTATGTGGTGGACTTTTTCTATTTTAAACCGATCAATTTTCCTGTGTTCAACGTAGCTGACATCTATGTGACAGTATCTATGACAGTGCTGTTTTTTCTCATTCTCATTTACTATAAAGAAGACGATTTTGCATTTTTAGAAAAAAGGAAACAGGTCTGATGGAACAATGGAGACAATTTACAGTTTCGCAGAAAGAGGCCGGCAGCAGACTGGATGTCTGTCTGGCCGGAAGGTTCCCGGAATTTACCAGATCCTATTTGCAGAAACTTTGCAGGGATTCAGCGGTGCTGGTAGATGACGCGGAAAAAAAGAGCAATCATAAAGTCCGGGAGGGTGAACAGGTCATTTTGAAGGTTCCGAAGCCGACCGAGCTCTCCATAAGGCCTGAAAAAATGGATCTGGACATTGTCTATGAAGACCGGGATATCATCCTGGTTAATAAACCGAAGGATATGGTAGTTCATCCGGCGCCGGGCCACTATGAGGGCACTCTGGTCAACGGGCTGATGGAACACTGCAGGGATGAGCTGTCAGGGATCAATGGGGTACTGCGCCCCGGCATCGTCCACAGGATCGATAAGGATACCACAGGAATTCTCATCGTCTGCAAAAATGATATGGCTCACCAGTGTCTTGCAGAACAGCTGAAGGATCACACGATTACAAGGCGTTACCATGCCATTGTTTATCACAATATAAAAGAAGAATCAGGAACGGTGGATGCACCGATCGCAAGAAGCAGAAAAGACCGGAAGAAGATGGCGATAGACCGGGAGACAGGCAGGAGAGCAGTCACTCATTACCGGGTGCTGGGACGCCTGAAAGAAGGTTTTACCTACATCGAATGCAGTCTGGAGACGGGAAGGACCCATCAGATCCGGGTGCATATGGCATCCATAGGCCATCCGCTTTTGGGCGACACCGTCTATGGTCCGAAAAAGTCAAGGTATTCCCTTGACGGGCAGTGCCTTCACGCCAAAGTCCTCGGATTTGTCCATCCGAGGACGAAGGAATACATGGAGTTTGAGGTGGGGCTTCCTGCATACTTTGAAGAGCTTTTAAAACGTTTAGGTTAAAGAAAGGAAATCAGCATGGAAATTGGATTTATAGGGTGCGGAAATATGGCGAAGGCCATGATTTCGGGAATTCTTGCAGAAGGCACATATACAAAAGACGAGATTATTGCTTCCGGGCCTTCTGAGGACAAAATGGATCAGATCTCAGAACAGCTCGGCATAACAACAACAGCAGACAACATAAAAGCGGCGAAGAATTCAAGGATCATTGTTTTGTCCGTAAAACCGCAGATGTATGATAGGGTAATCCGGGAGATCCGGGACGAGGTCGGCAAAGACCAGATCGTTGTCACCATTGCGGCAGGGCTTTCTATGGAGACTGTGGAGCGGAGCTTCGGAAAAGAGACAAAAATTATCCGCACCATGCCGAATACACCGGCTCTGGTAGGAGAAGGCATGACCGGCATGTGTATGAATCCATATGTTGAGGAGGAAGAAGCCCGGGAAGTCCGGAAGATTTTTGAAAGTTTCGGGAAGGTAGAAATCGTGGATGAAAAGCTCATTGACGCGGTAGTCGGTGTCAGCGGAAGTTCACCAGCCTACGTCTATATGTTTATCGAGGCGCTGGCAGACGCTGCGGTGCTCGGAGGGATTCCGAGAGAAAAAGCATATACCTTTGCGGCTCAGGCAGTGCTGGGAAGTGCCAAAATGGTCCTCGAGACAAAAGACCATCCGGGTAAATTAAAAGATGCGGTGTGTTCTCCGGCGGGAACGACGATCGAAGCCGTGAGAGTCCTGGAACAAAAAGGTCTCAGAAGTGCTGTCATGGAAGCGGCCAGCGCGGCTGTGGAAGTGAGCAGAAATATGTAAATGATCCTTTACAAGGAAATTTTTCTGTGATATACTCATCGAGTTGACCGGTACTCAGATTTCGGACATCTCCGACCAAGTCTTAGTATCTGGCGGCTATTTTATATAATTTAAGGAGGAAACAAAATGATTTCATCAGAAAAGAAAAAACAGATCGTTGCAGAATTCGGAAGGAATGCCAATGACACCGGTTCACCGGAAGTACAGATCGCGATCCTTACAGCAAGGATTGAAGAACTTCAGGAGCATTTTGATATGCACAAGAAGGATCACCATTCCAGAAGAGGTCTGTTAAAGATGGTAGGTAAGAGACGTAATCTTTTAGCATACTTAAAGAATAAGGATGTTGCAAGATACCGTGCGCTGATCGAAAGACTCGGACTGAGAAAATAGCAGAATTATGGGGACAGGAATTCAAATTCCTGTCTTCTTTTTTTCATGCAGTTGTGATACAATAAAAAAGTTGTGAAAGACGTATTCCGAGACTACTAAGGAGCCCATAGGCTGTGCTGTGGACCGCTTAGTTGTTTCGGCGTCTTTTAAATATCGTTTTAAGGAGAATTAAACATGGTAAAAAAATTTAGTATGGAACTTGCAGGCCGCACTTTAACTGTAGAAGTAGGACGTGTGGCGGCACAGGCAAACGGTGCGGCATTTATGCACTACGGAGATACAGTTGTCCTCTCGACAGCTACGGCTTCCGACAAACCGAGAGACGGGATTGATTTCTTTCCGTTGAGTGTCGAGTATGAAGAAAAACAGTATGCAGTAGGTAAAATCCCGGGAGGATTTTTAAAGAGAGAGGCAAGGCCTTCTGAGAATGCAATCCTTACGGACCGCGTGATCGACCGGCCGATGCGTCCTCTGTTTCCGAAGGATTACAGAAATGACGTACTGCTGGACAACCTTGTCATGTCCGTAGACCCGGACTGCAGCCCGGAACTCACCGCAATGCTCGGATCTGCTATCGCGACATGCATTTCTGACATTCCTTTCGACGGACCTACTGCATCCACTATGGTTGGACTGATCGAAGGAGAGTTTATCATCAATCCGACTGCGGCCCAGAAAGAAGTATCCGAGATGGCACTGACCGTGGCGTCTACGAGGGATAAGGTCATCATGATTGAGGCCGGAGCCAATGAAGTGCCGGAAGACGTAATGATCGAGGCGATCTTTAAAGCGCATGAGGTAAATAAAGAGATTATCGCATTCATCGACACTATTGTGGCAGAATGCGGCAAAGAAAAGCATGAATATGAGCACCATGAAATCGATCAGGAGATGTATGAGGACATGGTTTCCTTTATCACACCGGAAGCCATGGAAGAAGCGGTCTTCACTGACGAAAAACAGGTGAGGGAAGAAAATATCCGCGGCATTGAAGAAAAATTAGCGGAGCGCTATGCCGATAACGAAGAGTGGCTGTCCCAGATCGGGGAGGCTGTGTATACTTTCCAGAAAAAGACAGTGAGAAAAATGATCTTAAAAGATAAAAAGCGTCCGGACGGAAGGGATATCACGGAGATCCGCCATCTGGCGGCAGAGGTTGACTGTCTGCCGAGAGTCCATGGTTCTGCACTGTTCCAGAGAGGACAGACCCAGGTTATGACTGTGACCACTCTAGGCTCTCTTTCAGAAGCTCAGAGACTGGACGGCATGGATCAGGACGAGACGAGCAAGCGCTATATGCACCACTATAATTTCCCTTCCTACTCAGTAGGAGAGACCAGACCGAGCAGAGGTCCGGGACGAAGAGAGATCGGACACGGAGCTTTGGCAGAACGTGCACTGATACCGGTGCTTCCGACAGAAGAAGAGTTCCCGTATGCGATCCGTACCGTGTCTGAGATCATGGAATCCAACGGTTCCACATCCCAGGGAAGCATCTGTGCATCCTCTCTGTCACTGATGGCAGCAGGTGTGCCGGTGAAGGCACCGGTTGCCGGTATTTCTGTAGGATTGGTGACAGGAGACAGCGACGATGATTATCTGATCCTCACCGATATCCAGGGTCTGGAGGACTTTTTCGGAGACATGGACTTTAAGGTGGCAGGAACCGATAAGGGAATCACAGCGATCCAGATGGATATCAAGATCCACGGACTCACAGACCAGATCATCCGTGAAGCGATCGCAAGGACAAAAGAAGCAAGAACCTATATTCTTCACGAGGTCATGAATCCGGTCATCGGAGAGGCGAGAGACCATGTAGGAAAATATGCGCCTAAGATCTCCCAGTACACCATTGATCCGGAGAAGATTTCCGAAGTCATCGGCAAACAGGGCAAGACGATCAACGCCATTATTGATGAGACCGGCGTAAAGATCGATATCGACGAGTCCGGAAGAGTGGACATTTTGAGCGAAGACCAGGAGATGATCGACAAAGCCATCGGCATCATCAAGTCCATCGTAGAGCCGCTGAATGTAGGAGATATCTATGAGGGCGAGGTTGTCAGGATCATGCAGTTCGGTGCCTTTGTACAGGTTTCACCGAACAAAGACGGACTGATCCATATTTCCAAGCTTGCCAAAGAGCGTGTGGAGAAAGTGGAAGATGTGGTCAACATTGGGGACCGCGTAGCCGTCAAAGTACTGGAAATTGACAAGATGGGCAGAATCAACTTAAAACTGGAAGAAAAATTATCATAGGGTAGAATATGAGACGAAAAGCACAAGCGTTTGGCATCCTGGCAGTGTTTGCGGCTGTGATGGCTTTTACAGGATGTGCAAACAAAAAGTCAGATAATGTAAAGCGAATCGGAATTCTGCAGCTGGTAGAACACGATGCGTTAAATGACGCCAGAAAAGGATTTATTGACGGTCTGAAAGAAGACGGATACGTGGACGGCAAAAATATTGAGATTCAGTATAAAAATGCCCAGAATGATCAGTCCAACTGTCAGACCATCGCCTCCCAGTTTGTCGGAAACCGGAGTGATCTTGTGCTGGCCATTGCAACACCGGCGGCACAGGCCATGGCTACGGAGACGAAGGATATTCCGATCCTGGCCACGGCAGTGACAGACCACCAGGCAGCCAAGCTGGTAAAGGATAATAAAAAACCGGATACAAATGTGTCGGGAACTTCTGACATGGCTCCGGTGAAAGAACAGATCGGGCTGATTAAAAAGCTGATGCCAGAAGCAAAAAAAGCTGCGTTTTTATATTGTTCGGCGGAAGCAAATTCTGTGCTCCAGGTAAAACAGGCCCGTTCGGCGGCTAAGACACAGGGATTTCAGACGATGGACGCAACGGTGTCGGAATCCAGTGAAATCCGGCAGGTTGTGGAGTCTTTAAAAGGCAGGGCAGACGTGATCTACGTGCCGACTGACAATATCATCTCCGCCAGCATGAATACCGTCACCATGGTGGCCAATGAGGCTAAAATTCCCGTGATCGTCGGAGAGGAAGCTCTCTGCACGGGAGGCGGGCTTGCCACATACGGCATCAATTACTACCGGCTCGGAAAGCAGACCGCAAAACAGGCGGAAGATATACTGGAAGGCAAAAAAAAGGTTTCTGAATTGCCGATAGGATACCAGGATCAGTATGACTTGATCATCAATGAAGACCAGGTAAAAAAACTGGGGATCCGGGTCCCGGACGAACTGAAAAAAACAGCTAAGTTCGTTAAAACACAGAATAAGAGTAAATAAGCGACTGCGTCAAATCGCATCAGGCACGCAAAGTTGTCAAGCCCCTTAAAGAATGAGAGTTGAAGAGATGAGATGGGCTTGCCCACTTTGTTCTTTGCTTGACAATGAGGAACGGCAGTGTTATAATTTAGCACATAAAAGCGTTGAAGTGCTGACGCAACAACAAGGACGGAGGACAGAGTTATGAGTTTAAAAAAGTTTATGGCAGTGGGACTTGCAGCCGTGATGAGTGCAGCGCTACTCTCCGGATGCGGGGGAAGTGACAAGAAAGACGAGGCAAAAAAGGAACAAAAGAAAATCGGTGTTGTGCAGCTTACTGAGCACGCAGCTTTAGATGCGGCTTACAAAGGCTTTAAAGAAGGCCTTGCAGATGCCGGATATAAAGACGGAGATAAGATCAAGATTGAATATAAGAATGCTCAGAATGAGCAGTCCAATTGTCAGACCATCGCATCTCAGTTTGTCAATGACAAGTGTGACCTGGTATTGGCGATCGCCACACCTGCGGCCCAGGCTATGGCGAATGAGTCAAAGGATATTCCGATCCTGGTGACAGCCGTGACGGATCCGGCTGCATCTAAGCTTGTAAAGAGCAATGATGAGCCAGGCAACAACGTTTCCGGAACTTCAGACCTGACACCGGTGAAAAAGCAGATGGAACTCTTAAAACAGATGCTTCCGAAGACGAAGAAAGTGGCTATGTTATACTGCTCAGCAGAAGCAAACTCAAAGATCCAGATCGCTATGGCAAAGAAAGAGGCAAAGAAGTTAGGATTTGAGACCATGGACGCCACAGTGTCCGAATCAAGCGAGATCCGCCAGGTAGTGGAATCCCTGAAGGGGAAAGCGGATGCCATCTATGCGCCGACAGACAACCTGATCGCAGCCGGAATGAACACTGTATCTATGGTAGCCAACGAAGCCAAGATCCCTGTCATCGTAGGAGAGGAAGGTATGTGTACCGGCGGAGGCCTTGCTACATACGGAATCAATTACTATGAACTCGGAAAACAGACCGCTGCACAGGCAGTCAAGATCTTAGAAGGCAAAGCAGAGATAAAGACAATGCCAATCGAATATCAGAGCAATGCTGACTTGATCATCAACAAAGATACCGTAAAGAAGCTGGGAATCAAAGTTCCGAAAAACTTAGAGAAAAAGGCCAAGATGGTGACAACGATCACAGAAAAGAAAAAATAAATGCACCGTCCTGAATGATGGGTACAAAACTGTCTTCTTTCGTTAATTGAAAGAAGACAGTTTTTTATTTCATAGGGAAGGTCACAGAACTTTACTGGTGCAAAGCCTTAAATCGTGATATAATAAATTTTCGTGGACAGTAAAGTAAGAAAAGGAGAAGAAGAATGGATTTAGCAGTAAACATGCAAAGTGCGATTGCCCAGGGTACACTGTGGGGAATCATGGCGCTTGGTGTCTATATTACATTCAGGATATTGGATATTCCGGATTTGTCCTGTGAAGGTACGTTTGCCCTGGGGGGATGCATCAGCGCAGTTATGATCGTAAAAGGAGTAAACCCTTTTGTATCTCTTGTCATCGCATTGGCAGCGGGAATGGCGGCAGGAGCAGTGACTGGATTTTTACATACGAAATTAAAAATCCCTGCGATCTTAGCCGGTATTCTGACAATGATTGCCCTGTATTCGGTCAATATCCGTATCATGGGACAGCCAAATACATCACTGCTGGGAGAGGATACCGCATTCACTCAGGCCATTGATGCGCTGAAACTGGACCAGACGATGGCAACACTGCTGGTTGGAGCAGTGATCAGCATTTTTGTGGTGCTGTGCATCTACTGGTTCTGCGGTACTGAACTCGGATGCGCACTGAGGGCGACCGGAAACAACGAATATATGGTCCGGGCTTTGGGGGCCAATACGAATACATCAAAAGTCATCGGCCTTGTCATCTCCAACGGAATGATCTCCGTCTCAGGTGCACTGGTTGGACAGAGCCAGGGATACGGTGATATTAAAATGGGGACCGGAGCCATTGTCATCGGTCTGGCATCTATCGTTATCGGAGAAGTAATCTTTGGAAAACGGTTTAATTTCATGTATATACTGGCTTCTGTTGTGTTTGGCTCTGTGATTTACCGCATGATTATTTCACTGGTGCTGTATATGGGACTGAGCACAGACGATATGAAGCTGTTTACGGCATTAGTCGTGGCATTAGCTCTGGGTATTCCGGCGATCAAGTCCAGATATTCCCAGAAAAGAATTCCTGGAAAAGGAGGAAACACCGCATGTTAAACATCATCGATGTGCACAAGACATTTAATAAAGGCACTGTCAATGAAAAGAAGGCGCTGGACGGGATCGATCTTCACCTGAATCCAGGGGACTTTGTGACTGTGATCGGAGGCAACGGGGCAGGTAAGTCAACGATGCTGAACATGATCGCAGGCGTATATCCTATCGACCAGGGAACGATCCTCCTGGACGGCAAAGACATTTCGGACCTGCCGGAGCATAAACGGGCCTATATGCTTGGGCGGGTGTTCCAGGACCCAATGATGGGAACCGCAGCCGGTATGGAGATACAGGAGAATATGGCGATGGCTCACCGCCGTGGGAAAAACCGCGGCCTGCGCTGGGGCATTACGAAAAGCGAGAAAAAGCTGTATAAGGAGAAGCTGGCGATGCTGGATTTGGGACTCGAGGACCGTCTTACTTCAAAGGTAGGACTATTGTCCGGAGGACAGAGACAGGCACTGACACTGCTCATGGCTACGCTGAATAAGCCGAGTCTTCTGCTCTTAGACGAGCACACGGCGGCCCTTGATCCAAAGACGGCGAAAAAAGTACTGGAGCTTACGGAGAAGATTATCGCGAGGGACAGTCTGACCGCTATGATGGTAACTCACAACATGAAAGACGCCATACGCATTGGAAACCGCCTGATCATGATGAACAGCGGAAGGATCATCTATGATGTTTCAGGAGAAGAAAAGAAGAACCTGAAAGTTACTGATCTTCTGCAGAAGTTTGAGGAAACCAGCGGGGAAGATTTTGCCAACGACAGAATGTTATTATCATAAGAGAGAGGAAGAAACATGAGCGATTACAAAATTGAGACAAAATGTATTCAATCCGGATGGGAGCCAAAAAAAGGGGAGCCGAGGGTGGTGCCGGTATATCAGAGCACTACATTTAAATACGACACAAGTGACCAGATGGGACGCCTTTTTGACCTGGAGGATGCGGGATATTTCTATACGAGACTTCAGAATCCCACCAACGACTCGGTGGCAGCAAAGATCTGTGATCTGGAAGGCGGAGTGGCGGCAATGCTCACTTCTTCCGGACAGGCGGCCAACTTTTATGCCATCATGAATATCGCGGAGTCGGGAGACCATATCATCTGTACAACGGCTCTATATGGGGGGACTTATAACCTGTTTGCCCATACCTTGAGGAAGATGGGCGTGGAAGCAACGTTTGTAGATCCGGAAGTCAGTGAAGAAGATTTAAATGCGGCATTCAGAGATAATACAAAGGCCGTGTTTGGAGAAACGATCTCAAATCCCTCTTTGGTCGTTCTTGATTTCGAAAAGTTTGCAAAAGCGGCTCACGGACACGGAGTTCCTCTGATCGTTGACAATACATTTGCAACGCCGATCAACTGCCGCCCGTTTGAATGGGGTGCGGATATCGTCACCCATTCCACAACAAAGTATATGGACGGCCATGCGGTATGTGTGGGCGGAGCGATCGTCGACAGCGGTAACTTTGACTGGGATGCATACGGAGACAAATTTGCATGTCTTACTCAGCCGGATGAGACGTACCATGGTGTGGTTTATACAGAAAAGTTTGGTAAAGGCGCCTATATTACAAAGGCTACGGTCCAGCTGATGCGGGACCTGGGTTCCATCCAGTCACCTCAAAATGCTTTTTACTTGAACATTGGCCTGGAAACTCTGCATTTAAGAGTGGCCAGACATTGTGAAAATGCAAAAGCCGTAGCTGCATGGCTGAGAGACAATGATAAAGTTGCATGGGTGCACTGCCCGATGCTGGAAGGCGATGAGGCTTATGAGAGAGCACAGAAATATATGCCAAACGGAACCTGCGGGGTTATTACGTTTGGCCTGAAAGGCGGACGCGAGGCATCGATCCAGATGATGGACAGCTTAAAGCTGGTGGCCATCGTAACACATGTGGCAGATTCCAGAAGCTGTGTTCTGCATCCTGCCAGTCATACCCACCGTCAGATGAATGACCAGGAACTTTTGGAGGCCGGAGTACAGCCGGATCTGATCCGTTTCAGCGTGGGAATCGAAAATACTGAGGATATCATTGCAGACCTTGACCAGGCGTTGAGCCAAATAGGATAAATACTGAATATATTATAGTGCCCGGAACTTTCTGAGAGGAATTTTCCGGGCGCTATTTTTCTCTTCATCACTGAGGATCACACGGTATATAGAACAGGCATTGGAAGCATACTATCAGCAAAAGCTTAAATAGTATTCGACAGGGGGTACAAAAATGGGAACAAAGATAAAAAACATAGAAAAGGCTGAGGTATTTAAGATGCAAGATGAAGTGCAGTATCAGGATGGACAGGTGGTCAGCAAGACATTGTCCCAAAACCAAGCAGTTAGTCTGACATTGTTTGCCTTTGAAAAAGGAGAGGAAATCAGCACCCACAAATCAGGCGGTGATGCGATGGCAACAGTTCTCGAGGGCACAGGGAAATTTACCATAGACGGAAAAGAGTATATTTTAAATGATGGAGAGAGCATTGTTATGCCGGCAGAGATTCCACATGCGGTGTATGGGCAGGAACGTTTTAAAATGCTTTTGACTGTTATATTTTGATCGGCGGCTCTATTATGTGCGGACGTTTTTTTATTTCTTAGGAAAGTCCTTGCCACGCTAATGCATGAAAGTCTTTCCTAAGAAATAAAAAACGCTCCGCGGGTTGTGCACAGATGCGTAAGGAAATCATTTGACTACGACAAATCGCATCTGGCGCGCAAAGTTGTCAAGCCCCTCAAAGAGTGAGGGAGGGGTTGGGGCGTTGAAGTGGGCTTGCTCACTTTGTTTTTGCCGCAATTTAAATACTTGCAGATGAAAAAAAGTTAGAAGGTGTAGTGGCAAAACGTAAGGAAAGTATCTACTATATGGGGAAACGGTCGAAAGACTGGGTCAAATTTAAAAGAATGGCTGATGAAGACTTTATAACAACTGGGTATATTCAAAAAGGGAAAAATATTTATAGTATCATATTGGGGATAAAGGTGATGGGCAGATACAATATAAAGGACATGTAACAGCAGGAGTAACAAAAGAAGCTGTAAGGCAATTAACACCAATACGAAGTGCCATGTCTGCGTTGTAGAGTATATGCCTAATACAAAAAATGCTCTTAGGCAACCTGTGTTTAAGGGATTTAGAACAGATGTAGATCCGAAAAGTGTACAGCAAGAAAAAGAGTAGCCTGATCCATTGGCTACTCTATTAACTTGCCCACATTGTCCCAGGGCACCATGCTATATTCTTTATAGAGATCATGATCTGAAGAAATAAAAAAGTAGCATAGCCATAGATTTTTGAATGGCTTCTGTGAAACAACCGTTTATATCAGGAGGTATTATCATGAATATTTGGGAAAACGCAGTTTTAACAGACAAAGGGACAGCTCTGCAGGCTAA
>NZ_CAJSYK010000021.1:0-48036 GCF_910574135.1 Anaerostipes faecis
AATACTCAAAACATCAAGCTCACCTTCTGTTGATTGTTCTAAATTTAATATTCTCAAACCAATTCGTGTTAAATTTTCAAGGTACAAACAAAATCAGATATTTATTAATGTGTCTTTTGACACCCTAATCCTATGGTATAAAAAACGTCTTACACATTCCAACAAAGGCCTACTGGAATGAATAAGACGTTACCCGGCGGTAATTAACATTTATGCTATTTTTTATAGAATATCATATTGACTGAGAAAGTCAATATCTAGGTACAGGATTTCGCGTGTTCTGCAAACAGCTCCCTGACCCCGTCATATTCCCCGAGTCCTTTCATTACACATTCTACTTGATATCCCGCCGACACAAACTGAGAGTACCAGGAATCCGGGTCGTCTCCCGCCATATCATGTCTTGCATGATCTCCGGCCACGATCATAAAAGGCGCAAGAATGACTTTCTTCGGATGGAATTCTTTTACCATACGCATCAGGGAATGCATATTCGGGAAGGCTTCTACTGTACCCAGAAAGATATTTTTAAACCCCATATCCTTGAACCGGTAGTCAAGGGCAGCATAGACAGTATTGGCATAGTGAGTAGTGCCGTGTCCCATCAGAACCAGGACATCTTTGTCAGAGATCCACGAAAATTCCGATGCCACCGCATTCACAACCGCTTCATTGTCGGATTCCGATGAGAGAAGAGGTGCCCCGAAGACAATAGAATGAAAAGAGTCCCGGAAGGAAAGAGCGTCTGTTTTCATCTGATCGTTTTCCACGCCGTTGATCACATGGGTGGGCTGGATGATCACATCTGCAATGCCGTCGGATTTCATGCGCTCCATGGCTTCGGGAACAGAGTCAATATGGATTCCGTCTCTCTTTTTTATTTTTTCAAGGATCATCCGGCTGGTCCAGGCACGGTACATTTTGTGATCCGGAAAACGTTCTTTTAATGTATCTTCGATTGCCTCGATCGTTTTTTTTCGTGTATCTTCATAGCTGGTCCCAAAACTGACCGCTAATATTGCTTTTTTTCTAGTATCGTTCATTATTCTCCTCCGCAGACAGGGAATCTTCAGATCCCTTCGATGAAATGTAAAAGCTCCATGAGACTTCTGGGAGCCGGAAATTTCTCATTGATCATCTTTTTCCGGCAAAGACTTTCATATATAGAGAGTACAGCCGGCTGAGACAAATTGGTGAGGTTAAGAGCCGGCCTGTCAGAAAATACTTCCAGGGGTGATCCGGCTTTGAGAACTTTGCCCTGATGAAACAAGATGATCTGATCTGCCCATGAAAAAGCATAGTCCGGATCATGAGTTGAGATCAGAACCGTAATACCGGATTCTGTCATCTGATCGATGATTTTATTTAACATGTCTGTATGCTTCGGGTCAAGGGCCGCGGCAGGTTCATCCAGAATCACAATATCAGGATGCATGACAAGGATATCGGCGACAGCCACCTGTTTTTTCTGTCCTCCGCTTAGGGCATGTGTAGGGCGGTCTTTTAATTCTGTAATATCCAGCGCATCCATGATTTTTTCCGTCTCTCTCAGGGCTGTCTCATTGTCTGCCCCAAGATTTAAAATGCCAAAAGAAATCTCCTGCCGGACACTGGCTGAAAACAGCTGGTTATCGGGGTCCTGAAATACGATGCCGATCCTGCTTCTCAAATTTAACAGGCTTTTCTTATCATAGGAATAAGGGGCTCCGCAAAAAGACAGGGCGCCTTTCTGGGGACGCAAAATACCGTTCAGGCAGAGAAAAAACGTGGACTTTCCGGAACCGTTTGCTCCCATAACCGCAGTTTTGCTCCCTCTCTTAATATCCAGAGAAAGCCCCTGTAAGGCCGGGATATCCTCTCCGTCATAAGTAAACCACAGATTATCAGCTGTTATCATAGACTCTGTTTTCATATGTAAATATTCCTTCCTATCGTGATAGACAGCAGAAGAAGTTCAAACAATATCATGCAAATGATTTCTTTCTTCTTCGGCGGATATTCT
Source organism: Anaerostipes faecis (assembly GCF_910574135.1). Taxonomy (NCBI): domain Bacteria; kingdom Bacillati; phylum Bacillota; class Clostridia; order Lachnospirales; family Lachnospiraceae; genus Anaerostipes; species Anaerostipes faecis. Next base: position 2,003 of record NZ_CAJSYK010000021.1, read on the forward strand.
TCCAAAAGGACCCGTATGGTTCCATCGTAGCATCTGGATTCCATGGCATCGTATAATCTGCCGGAGCGCTTCACCGCCCGAATGAACAGAGCAGAGGCCATACCTCCGAATGCACGGACTGCCGTCTTAAAATTCCGACAGGAAAGCCTGGACTCCTGGGAAATCCTTACAGCAGAAGCCTCTGACATTAAGACAAAAATAAACCGGTAAATGAGCAGAAACAATTCTATGAGCAGTGCCGGACATCTAAGTTTCTTTAAAATGCCGATCAGATCGGTTACCGGGGTTGACAGGGACAAAAAATATAGGCAGGACACCGCGGAAAGGGATGACAGGATCAGTCTGAGACCAAAGATGACCGATTCGGTGCTTCCTGTTATATAGTAGGGACCTGCCGGCACTGCATAGGCATCCAGAGGAGTTTTGGAAATATTGACGAGGATCGCCAGCGTGCTCAAGAGCAGGAAGACTGCGGGGATACGCATCAGCTTTATATACCGGCGGACGGGGATACCTCCTTTTCTTATTGTCAGCCATCCAAGGCTTAAAAGAACCAGAATGGAAACAGAAAAGGATCTGCTCAGGATACAGAGCAGAAGCGTCGTCACAGAAAAGCAGAACTTTTCCATGACGTTTACTTTTCTGAGCCCGGACCGGTAACCGTATTGATCAATCAGCATCATTTGCCGCCTCTGCCGAAGCAAGGAGACGTTTCCGTTCCCTTAAACGTCCCAGGTTATAGGCAATGATCCCGACACCGATCCCGGTCTGTACACAGAACAGAAGGCTTTCCACTTCGCCCGGAAGCTCTCCGTCAATGAAAGTTTCCAGGACGGGAGTGAACCATGGCTGATATTCCCTTCCCTCTATCTTTGATATCATGACACTGCCCGCATCGTCAGAGCCTCCGAACTCGGCGCCCTTTAGGGCAAACAGAGGGACCACAGCAATAAAGGCGGCCACTAAAAGCAGGATGATGACTTTTTTCTTATCACTTTTCATATGCATGTCCCTCCTTGATGAAGTCAAGAATCTTGAGTTCCGGGCGGGCATAGGACTCAAGCGAGATGATGATTACAACGGTCAGAATTCCTTCTACGATGGCGAGAGGGAGCTGGGTTGGAGCAAAAACTCCGAGAAATTTTGCCGCGGAGGCCAGAAAGCCACCCTGCTCTGATGGATACGCAAGTGCCAGCTGGACGCTGGTGATGCAGTATGTAAAAATGTCTCCAAGCATTGCGGCCAAAAATACGCTGATCCGGCGGTTCAGCCGGCATTTTTGACAGACCTTATACACTGCGAAGGATAAAAATGGCCCTGCAATTGCCATAGAAAAAGTATTGGCGCCAAGGGTCGTCAATCCCCCGTGGGCCAAGAGGACTGCCTGGAAGATCAGCACAATGATGCCCAGAATGCTCACAGCCAAGGGGCCGAACAAAATGGCTCCGAGTCCGGTGCCGGTCATATGAGAACAGCTTCCTGTGACAGAGGGGATTTTTAAAGAAGAGATAACGAAGATAAATGCTCCTGACATAGCCAGTATCGTCATCAGACGCCGGTCTTTGCTGACCGTCTTTTTGATGGAGAAAAATCCTGCGGCTAAAAACGGAAGGCTCAGAGCTCCCCAGGAGATACAGAGCTGTGGAGGAAGATACCCCTCCATGATGTGCATGGCGCTGGCTGTGCGGCCGAAGCCGAAGATGACAGCCGCCGCCAGTACAGCGGTTACAATGATTTTTTGATTGTTTTTCATGTTTGCTCCTTTCGATTCACTTAACTGTGTTTCGGTGTAAAAACTGCAACACCAAAAGCGCCAGATATACTGGTGCATCGAATATAGGCGCAGAAGGGCGCGGCTCCTTCGACGGTATATTCTACACCGGCTGTCTTTCGCAGACCGGTGTAAATCGCATGTTCACGGCAGGTCTTCTGACTCAGGCTTCACTGCCGCATTCCGCCTTCCCAGTTTCCCAGTGACATAATTGAAATGCGGCTCTTCCTATACAGCGGCGGGACCGTGCGGGAATCTCACCCGCTTTCCTATTCTCCTTTATCAAAGGCACCTGTAAACATTCAATTTCTCCCATTTTATCGAGTTGTTAGAACCTTGTCAATATGCTATGATGGAAATAAAAAGGAGAAATTACCGATGAAGACTGGAAAAGTATGGCTGGTGGGCGCAGGGCCCGGGTCCATCGGCCTTTTGACGATAAAAGCAGCGGAAGTGCTGAAGAAGGCGGATGTGATCATTTACGACAACCTGATCGGCACTGAAATATTATCGGCACTTCCAAAACAGGCTGATTACATTTATGTCGGAAAACGTTCCGGACAGCACACGATGCCTCAGGAAGAAATCAATCTGCTGCTTCTTAATGAAGCTCAAAAAGGCCGTTTTGTCGTGCGGCTGAAGGGAGGAGATCCCTTCCTGTTCGGCAGAGGAGGAGAAGAACTGGAACTATTAAAAGAACACTATATTCCATTTGAGATCGTTCCGGGCATCACCTCACCGGTTGCGGTGCCGGAATATAACGGTATCCCTGTGACTCACCGGGACTTCAGTTCTTCCGTGCATATCATAACCGGACACAAAAAAGCAGGAGCAGAATATGATATCGACTTTGAAGCTCTCGTGAGGACAAAAGGTACTCTGGTGTTTTTGATGGGTATTTCATCACTTCCAGATATCGCAAACTCCCTGATCTCTGCGGGAATGAACCCTCAGATGCCGGCGGCAGTGCTTTCCAGGGGAACCACGGCAGGACAGAAAAGAGTTTCTGCGCCGCTTTGTGAACTTCCGGAGGCCGTGTGCAAAAGCCGGATAAAGACTCCTGCGGTCATTGTCGTCGGACAGGTGTGCAGACTTTCAAAAGATTTTGCCTGGTATGAAGACCTTCCTCTGGCGGGATGCCGCATTTTACTGACCCGCCCGAAAGAGCTTATCTCAAAGACGGCTGCCATGTTCAGGGAACAAGGGGCCGAAGTCCTGGAAATGCCTTCTATCAGCATAGAGCCGGCAAGAGACCAGAGGAAACTTTCCATGGCTCTTGAAAAGATCGATTTTTATGACTGGATCGTGTTCACAAGTATCAATGGAGTCAGGATTTTCTTCGAAGAAATGAAAAAGCAGAAAAAAGATATCAGGAGCCTTGGTTCCTGCAGGATTGCCGCCATCGGTGCGGGTACGAAAAAGACATTGGAAGAGAAAGGCCTGTTCTGTGATCTGGTACCCGAACATTATGACGGAGTTTCTCTTTCCAGGGCACTCGCGGACAGACTTTCAGGTACGGAGCATATCCTGATGCCGCGGGCAGCTTCGGGAAATCAGGAAATTGTACGGATTCTTCAGAAAAAGCCCGGGATTCAGACAGATGATATAGGAATCTATGAGACTCGATGTGAGAACTGGCAGCTGGTCCCTGTAAAAGAAATGATCGAATCGGGAGAGATCGATTGGGCAGTCTTTACAAGCGCCTCCACAGTTCGGGGATTTGCGGCCGCCCTGGCGGATACGTGCATCAAAGGGATGAAGGCAGCATGTATCGGAGAGCAGACCGCCCAGGCGGCGAAAGAATTTGAGATGAATGTATATACTGCAGAGCAGGCATCGGTCGAAAGTCTCGTCCGCCTTATTTTAGAACATCAGACAGGAAGTAAATTATGAAGAAAGAGAAAAAAAACTATCAATTTTTCCGGCACAGAGACTGTGAGTATTTCCCCTGCCATGAAACGGATGATATCGATAACTTTAATTGCCTTTTTTGTTACTGTCCGCTCTATATGCTTGGGGAGAACTGCGGCGGCAGCTTTAGATTAAAAAACGGCGTGAAAGACTGCAGTCAGTGCATGATCCCTCATAAAAGAAAAAATTATGGCTATATCACCGGAAAATTTTCTGAGATTGCCGCTGCAATGAGAGCTTCCAGAGATCAGCAGCAGAAATAATCCTTCCTTTTCAGTTCCGCATTCATTGTTCCGATTTCCTCTTATGAAGCCGATATATCTGACATATCCTTCCGCATTAGTTCCATAATAGTGTCCTGCTCTGCAGCGATGGCTGCAAAAGCTGCGCTCCCGATGACTCATAAATTTATTTTCATTTTGATATCCTGTTCCTGTCACGTTTGATAGACGGCTTTCTTATGAATCATATAAATAGAAAATGGATGACAAAATTCGACATAAAAGAAGAAGCATTTTCAAATCCATCTTTTTTGTGTGCAGAGAGATGACAATACATACGTCTACGCATCTAGTGAAACGGGAAACCTTTTGTATATAATGAAATACATGTATGTTAAAACCTTATAGATAAGGCTGTGAAAGGATATGAGAGAGAGAAAATAATACCGATTGGAGCCATGCACATGGAACGCAGATTGTTGGGTAAGAGGATTAACCAGATTCGGAAAGAAAGAGGGCTGACTTCCGAAGCTCTTTCAGAAATTTGTGATGTAAATGCCGGACACATCAGGCAGATAGAATCAGGGATCAGGCTTCCAAGTCTGCCTCTGTTCATCAGAATATGTCAGGCATTAAAAACAGCACCAAATGAAATATTAAAAGATCAATTTGATCCGGAAATAATTGAGAGTGAAAATAAACTTCTCCTGAAAGTAGAAAGTTTGACTCCCAAACAAAAACGTATATTATCAGATTTGCTGGATACTTTTCAGAAAAGTATGAACGGAGATTCTGTCGAATAGAGACGGATTCCTTCATTTTATGTCTGTCGAAAAGAATAGACTTTTTCAGAATTTTGCTTTACTCTATAAGCATGAGCAGTGTTACTTTTAAGATAATAAAAGGAGCAAATATGAAATATATGTCTGAAGTTTTTTTAGAGTTGCTTGGAAATGATTTTAGTACAGAGAATGTGAGGCAGACCGCTGCCGCCGTAGGGAAATTACTGAATGACCGTACAACCGAATTAAGCGGTCAGGAGGCAAGGGACTTATGGGATGTCATGAAAGAATTTTCCTATCTGATCGACGATTGTTCTGTAAAACAGAAGGTCCTTGCCAAAGCAAATGCTACATACAGTTTTTCTGTAAATTTGTCGAATAACTAAAACTTCATCTTTTATCATTGAAATAGCGGCAATCAGGCAGGGGGTATCTGTACTTTCAGATACTTCCTGTTTCTGTTATAATAAAAAGCGGAAAAAATATGGAGGATTTACATCGTGGCAAACAAATTTTACGCAGTCAGACAAGGACGTAACCCGGGGATTTATCGCACATGGAAGGATTGTCAGGCACAGGTTTCCGGATTTCCGTGTGCTCAGTTTAAAAGCTTTCCTGCATTGACCGAGGCCGAGGCATTTCTTAACTCTTCGGCCGGGCGGGATATGGAGATCGACGGCCAGACCCTGACAGCCTATGTAGACGGGAGCTATGACCATCGAAAAAAAGAATTTTCATATGGCATGGTCATCAGAAAAAAAGAGGGAGACTTGTATTTTGCCGAAAAATATGCAGATCCTGCGTTAGCCTCTATGAGAAATGTGGCCGGCGAGATCAAGGGCGCTCAAAAGGCAATGCAGTATGCTGTGGACAGCGGCTATCAAAAGCTGGCCATTTACTATGATTATGAGGGAATCGCAAAATGGTGCACCGGGGAGTGGGCCGCAAAGAAAGAGGGGACGAAGGCCTACCGTTCCTTCTACAATAGTGTGAAGGATCGGCTTCAGGTACGGTTTGTAAAGGTAAAAGGCCATTCCAATGATGAGTACAATGACAGGGCAGATATGCTTGCAAAGTCTGCGCTTGGCATCGGTGACGGAAGCTTTGTCTCAAATGGATCAGACCGGTGGATGCCGCAAAATAATCAAGAGAAAAAGTGAGGTGGAGGATGTTGGCTATACTGTTCGATGTGGATGATACACTCTATGATGTGTCCATACCTTTTTGCAGCGCATGCGAGAAGGTTTTTAAAGAGAGATATTCCATTCCTTCTATGGACCTGTTTCTGGCGGGAAGAATTCATGACATCCCTGTTATTGAAAGAATCCGCAAAGCTTTCAGGAAATTCGGGATTCAGATTACAGAGTCAGAGGTGATGGAATTTCATGAGGTATACCGGATAGAACAGACAAAGATCACGCTGACAGAAGGAATGAAAAACATTCTGGAGTTTTGCAGACAAAAAGGAATTTTCACCGGAGTCATAACAAATGGGTTCTCCCGTGCTCAGTGGAACAAAGTAAAGAATCTTCACCTGGAAGCATGGATACCTGACAGCCGGATCATTGTATCCGGGGACGAGGGAGTCCGCAAGCCGGACCCCGGGATTTTCAAACTCGCGGAGCAGAGATTTGGACTTGACAGGAAGGATACATGGTTTATAGGGGATACATATGCCACAGATATAAGCGGAGCCATAAATGCCGGCTGGAAGAGCATTTGGCTGAACCGGAGACAGGATATTCTGCCGGACGGCAAAGTATCTCCAGACTATACGGTGTCAGACGAAAAAGGTCTGTTTAACATCCTGCACTCAAAATGGTCCGACTGAAATATGCATCTGGAAACAGGGAAACATCTCTGGGTTTTCAGATGCTTTTTTTATGCATTAGGTGTATAATGAAAAAAACATTTTGACTTGAGAAGGGGGTGTGAGGATGGATGCGATTGTAAACAGGCTGGCTGAAATTGAGAGTGCCGCTGCCGCCATCGTAAAACATGCAGAGGAAGAGAAGGATGAACTTGAACAGGAAATGTGGCAGAAACAGAGAAAATTTGACGAAGAGCTAAAGTCTCTGACGGAGCAGAGGCTTACAGAAATATCAAAACAGACAGAAAGTCAAAGCTCCTTCAGTTGAAGAAGGAATATGGGCAGAGCGGGGAACAGTATGCCAGGGAGATCTTAGAACGCATCAGCGGGGTATAGCCTATGGGAAGTATGATAAAATACAGTGCTCTGGTTACCAAGATACGTGCCATGAGAGCTAAGCTCTTAAAGGATGAGGATTTTCAGTTTTTGGCAGAGCTTTTCAGTGTCCCTGAAATCGTGGCCCATCTAAAGGGATATCCGGCCTACAAAGATATCTTATCTCTTTTGGATGAGACAGATCTTCACCGCGGAAATATAGAAAAGGTACTGGTACAGTCTCTGTATGAAGATTATACAAAGCTGTACCGGTTTTCAGGGCTGGAACAGCGCAGATTCCTCAAATTGTATTTAAAAAGATATGAGGTGGAACTGATCAATTACTGTTTCCGGATTATTTTTAATCATTATCAAAAGCCCTTTGACCTGGATTATAAAAAACAGTTCTTTGACCGGTATTCTCAGATTTCCATCGGCCGCCTGACCGGATCGAAAAATATCAAAGAATTGGTGGAAGGGCTTCGGGATACAGAATATTATGGTCCGCTTTCAAATTTACTGGATGCGGGGGCACAGACACTGTTTGATTTTGATCTGGCACTGAATCTCTATTATTTCTCCTCCATATGGAAAGAAAAGAAAAAAATCTTAAAAAAGAAAGAACTGGAGATCTTCACAAAAGAGGCAGGCACACAGATTGATCTTCTGAACCTGCAGTGGATCTACCGCTCCAAGAAGTATTATGATATGCAGCCTGCGGATATCTATGCGCTGCTGATCCCAATACATTTTCATATTCATGTGGAGGAACTGAAAAAACTTACGGAAGTGTCAGGAACTGAGGAATTTAAAACGGAGGTCACGGGAAGTTTTTATGGAAAACGGTACCGGATAGAAAATACAGCTTCCATTGAGCAGATGTACCGCGAGTGTCTCCGCCGCCTGTATTTGACGGAAAGGTGGAGAGATCCGTATTCTATCGCAAGCCTGACCGCATATCTCTTCTATAAGGAAGAGGAGATACAGAGACTGATTACCATTATGGAACGCGTCCGTTACGGCCTGCCTCCTGAACAGACGGCAGGTTATATGAAAGGAGTTATCGGGGTATGATTGTTAAGATGAAGTTTATAACTCTCACGGGCCCAAAGCGCGACATCGACAGAGTCACCAACGATTATCTGTCAAAATACGAGATTCAGCTTGAAAATGCTTTGTCGGAATTAAAGACGGTTGATAACCTGCAGCCGTTCACGGATACGAACCCTTATAAAAAGCCTCTGGAACGGGCCGATAAAGCCGCAGAGCTTCTTAGCGTTCCGAAAAATCAGGATCTTCCCGGCCTGACTTCTGACCAGGCACTTAGGATCGTATCCCAGCCCGAAAACATTTGCCGCAGTATTCAGGCTCAAAAAGAAGCACTGGAGCTTGAGGAAAAGCATCTCACTGAACAAATAAAAATGATTGAACCATTCCGCCCCATGCAGTTTGTCCTGAGAGAAGTGTTCCACTTTCAATTCGTGAAATTCCGCTTCGGACGGGCACCTTTGGAATACTTTGAAAAGATGCTGGAGTTCATCGAACACAATCAGGATGTGATCTTTGTAGAGGGGGTACGAAATAACAGCTACGGGTATGGGGTCTATTTTACGTCCAGGTCCAAATCGGAACAGATTGATGCCATTTTCAAGTCTCTTCACTTTGAAAGGATTTTCATCCCGGACGAGTTCATCGGAACTCCGGAGGAGGCCTATGACGACCTTAACCGAAAACTTTCTATTCTCACAGAAGAAAAGAAGAATCTGGATAATAAGATGACACAGACACTGAACGAAAATGCGGATAAGATTTATGCTGCCAGGGAAACCTTAGCGGCTTTATCGGCAAATTTTGATGTGAGGAAGATGGCTGCATGTGTGGAAGACAAACACGAGGATTTTTATATTTTATGCGGCTGGATGACGGAAGAAGACGTTAAGCACTTCACAGAAGACATTAAAAATGATCAGAAGCTGATCCTGGAGATCGCCAGAGTGATCCGTCTTGGATTTTTGCAGCAGAATGCCTTTCATAAAGAAGATACAATCTTTGAAGCTGTGATATCCATGAAATATGATGTGCCCAATGACAGGCTGAAGATGTTTGATGAATATCGAAAAGCGGTGGATGATTTTTACCGGAAGATAATCGAGAAAAACGGTTAAATTGTCTGCAGTGTAAAAGGATTGTACCTGAAAGGAGTGTTTAACATGCCGATTGAATATTTGGGACTTGACAGGATCAATGGTCCTTTAGTGGTACTGGAGGGCTGCAGAGATGCTTTTTATGAGGAAATAGTAGAGTTTGTCATAGAGGGAAACAGGAAAAAACTTGGTAAGATCATCGAGCTTTATGAGGACAAGGCGATCATCCAGGTGTTTGACACGACAGATAATATGGGGCTTTCCAATACTCATACAAGGCTTACGGGACATCCCATGGAAATTTCTCTCTCCCCCGACATCCTTGGAAGGACATTAAACGGCCTTGGAAAACCTATCGATGGACTGGGGCCCATTGCGTCGAACGTAAAACGCAATGTCAACGGACTGCCTCTGAATCCGGTCCGCAGGGAGTATCCAAGGAATTTTATATGCACAGGGATTTCGGCAATCGACGGCCTGATGACACTGATCCGGGGACAGCATGGATAACTTCGGCATCGTGTTTGCCGCCATGGGTGTCAAACACGACGACGCGGATTTTTTCCGCAGGACGTTTGAGGAGAGCGGTGCCTTAAGCCATGTTTTGGTCATTCTGACCGACATGACGGCCTTTGCGGAGGCCATGAGGGAAGTTTCCTCCTCCAAAGGAGAGATTCCAAGCAGAAAAGGATTTCCCGGTTATTTATACAGTGAACTGGCAATGATCTATGAGAGGGCGGGCATCGTGGAAGGCATCGACGGATCAGTGACTCAAATACCGATCCTTACGATGCCCAATGATGACATCACGCATCCCATCCCGGACTTCACCGGATATATTACGGAAGGACAGATTGTGCTGGACCGCAGTCTGCACGGTCAGGCTGTCTATCCGCCGATCAGTGTGCTCCCGTCCCTGTCCCGCCTTATGAAAGACGGAATCGGAGAGGGCTATACAAGGGAAGATCATCAGGATCTGGCAAACCAGCTGTTCTCCGCATATGCAAAAGTGGGGGACGCCAGAAATCTGGCCTCTGTCATCGGGGAAGACGAGCTGTCTCCGATCGACAAAAAGTATTTAGAGTTTGGAAAAGAGTTTGAGGAACGGTATATCGAACAGGGAAGTGAGGAAAACCGCACGATGACAGAGACCCTCGATCTCGGCTGGGAACTTCTCACTATTCTTCCGAGAGAGGAACTGGACCGTGTTAATACGAAACTTCTGGACCGTTATTATCGAAAGACCGGGGATAAGGATACTTATTCCAAAAAACCGGAGGACAGCAGGCCTCCGGCGGCAACAGATTCTTTGATGTTTTAGCCCAAGCTGAAAGAAAGGAGGGGGACGTATGGATCCAAGGACTTTTCCGACTAAGGGTAATCTGATGCTCGCTAAAAACTCTCTCGCCCTGGCTATACAGGGATATGATCTGATGGACAAGAAACGAAACATTCTGATCAGAGAACTTATGAACCTGATTGACCAGGCGAAGGATATTCAGAAACAGATCGATGTGACCTTTACTTACGCCTATCAATGTCTTCAGGCCGCAAATATCGAACACGGCATCAGCGAGACAGACCAGCTGGCCTATACGGTGCCCATCGAGGATTCTATTCAAATAAAAAGCCGCAGTATCATGGGAACAGAGATCCCTCTGGTGACTTATACACCGGATCAAAACATTCCGACCTATTCCTTCAGCACCACAGGGGAATCCATAGACAAAGCAAGAGAGGCTTTCCGGAAGGTCAAAGATCTGACCATCCGGCTTTCCATGGCCGAAAACTCTGCCTATCGGCTGGCGGCCAGCATCAAAAAGACGCAGAAGCGTACAAATGCCTTAAAAAATATTACGATTCCTTCTTATAGGAGTCTTGTGACCGAGATATCCAATGCCCTGGAAGAGAAGGAGAGAGAGGAATTCACCAGGCTTAAAGTGATCAAACGGAGAAAAAATAAAGCTTAACGGACAGGAGAGTATTATGTGCGGAAGATATTTTACAGACCCTTTAGTGGCAGAAGAACTCTATGATACATTCAGGATTCCCGGGACAGAAGATGTTGTCCCGGCGGCAGAGGACGTTCATCCCGCGGACACTGCGGATGTTCTGGTACGCACACCGGCAGGAATCGGACTTGAAAGGATGAGATGGGGATTTCCCGGTTTAAAAAAAAATCAGCTGATCTTCAATGCGAGGGCGGAGGGCGCACTCGAAAAAAGGATGTTCCGGGACAGCGTCCGTACCAAAAGAATCCTCGTGCCTTCCCGCGGCTTTTATGAGTGGGACAGCAAAAAGACGAAATATACTTTTCAACGTACAGACAAAAAACCGCTCCTGATGGCAGGATGCTGGAATCAGTTTGGCGCCTGTCAGCGTTTCGTGATCCTTACCACAGAAGCAAATGAATCTGTGAAGAGTGTCCACCACAGAATGCCTCTCATCCTGGACCCGGAAGATGCATGGATATGGCTTATGGATGACGGACAGACCGAATTCATATTACAGAAAATACCCGGCCCACTGGAAAAAAAGTCTGACTATGAACAGATGACTTTTTCTTTTTTATTCCATAAGGAGGAACCTTTATGACCATTGACCGATTAGTAAAACTTCAGAGAAATTTTTATTATACAGGTGCTTCACAATCATATACTTTTCGGATGGAAGCTCTGTGCCGTTTAGAACAGGCAGTCAAAAGCCATGAAAAACAGCTGATACATGCTTTGAAAAAAGATTTGAATAAATCCGGCTTTGAATCATATATGACAGAAGTCGGATTGTTTTACAGTGAAATAAACTATGCAAAAAAACATTTAAAAGATTGGATGAAACCGCAGAGAAAGCCCACGCCGGTTAGCCAGTTTCACGCAAAAAGCTTTGAAATCTCCGAGCCTCTGGGTGTGGTTTTGATCATGGCTCCGTGGAACTATCCTTTTTTGCTGACGTCTGCCCCTCTGATCGGAGCCGTGGCTGCCGGAAACTGCTGTATCTTAAAGCCGTCCAGGGACGCATCCAACACATCCGCTCTGATCCGGCACATCGTAGAAGAGACTTTTCCCGCAGGCTATATCGCTGTTGTGGAAGGCGGAAGAGAGGAGAACCAACAGCTTCTCAGCCAGAAGTTTGATCATATTTTCTTTACCGGCAGCAAGACAGTAGGAAAAATTGTCATGGAACATGCGGCCCGCCGTCTGACACCCGTAACCCTGGAGCTTGGCGGAAAGAGTCCCTGTATCGTTGACAAGACGGCAGATCTTTCTCTGGCTGCCAAGAGGATTGTGTTCGGAAAATTGTTAAACAGCGGCCAGACTTGTGTGGCACCGGACTACATCCTCGTACATGCATCTGTAAAAGAGGCTTTGATAAAAGAACTGATCTACTGGACCTGCCGTATGCTCGGAAAGGAGCCTCTCTTAAACGGTGAATACCCAAAGATTATCAATGAAAAGCAATATCACAGGATTATGAAGCTGATCGAAGGAGAGACTGCCGCCTTCGGGGGGTACGGCTGTGAAGAAACACTGAAAATAGCACCGTCCATCCTTCCAGAGGTATCGTGGGATTCCCCCGTCATGCAGGAAGAGATCTTTGGTCCTGTGCTGCCTGTGATTTCCTACCGCAGATTTTCAGATGCGGTACGGCATATCAGACAGATGGAGAAGCCTCTGGCTCTCTATCTGTTTACAAGAAATAAGAAAATGGAACAATGGACTCTTAACAATCTGGCTTTCGGAGGCGGATGTATCAATGACACCGTCATACATCTCGCCACATCACACCTGGGATTCGGAGGAGTCGGTGAGAGCGGCATGGGGTCCTATCACGGCGAATATGGTTTTCGGACATTCAGTCACAGAAAGAGTATTGTAAAGAAATCAACATGGATGGATCTTCCCATCCGGTACCACCCATACCACGAGAGAAAAAACAGGCTGCTTCATCTGTTTTTGAGATAGAAAGGACACACAGTGATGAAAGATATCTACGGACGCACAATTGATTACATGAGGATTTCCGTCACTGACCGTTGTAATTTAAGGTGCCGGTATTGTATGCCGGAAGATATTCAATCTGTGGAACATGCAGATATTTTAAGCTACGAAGAACTGTTAAGCATATGTGAGAGCGCCGCAGATCTGGGCATCTGTAAGTTTAAGATCACGGGAGGAGAGCCTCTGGTGAGGAAAGGATGTGTTGGCTTTATAGAAAGGCTGAAACAGCTTCCCGGAGTCAGGCAGGTCACCCTGACCAGCAACGGCCTCCTCCTAAAACCATATCTTGAACGGCTGAAAGAGGCAGGGATCGACGGCATTAACGTCAGCCTGGACACACTGGACGAGAAAAAGTATAAAGCTGTTACCGGGAAAACAGGAGTACAGACGGTTTTGTCGGCCGTCAGAAAATCCGCCTGCATGGGACTGAACACCAAAATAAATTGTGTGATTATGAAGGGTATCAACGACGGGGAAATCTTTGATCTGCTGGATATAGGCAGAAAAGATGCCGTTGATATCCGTTTCATCGAGATAATGCCCATCGGCTTTGGAAAACAATTCACCGGAATGGATTCGGATGAGATCATGTCTCTGCTCCGTGAAAAATATCCCGGCATCAAAAAAGAAGAACAGGTCAGGGGAAACGGACCTGCCAGATATTTAAAAATCCCTGGTTTTTGCGGAGTCGTGGGGTTCATCGATGCGGTCCACTGTAAATTCTGCGGAAAGTGCAACAGAATCCGGCTCACCTCAGAAGGTTTCTTAAAGCCTTGTCTGTATTACAGCCGCGGCATACCTCTGAGAGAAAAATTAAGATCCGGAATATCAAGAGAAGAGCTTTCACAACTCATATGCCAGACTGTCCTGGATAAGCCTGAAGGACACCGGTTTTCTGAGAGAGACCCGAACGGTGAAGCAGACAGCCGGAAAATGTCACAGATCGGAGGATAAAAAAGACGCTTTTAAATGGCCTATTGAGGTGGCCTTTAAAAGCGTCTTTTAGCATATATATTATTTAGTTCATAGATTCCAAAATTGCATCAACCATTGCGTCGATTTCCTCTGACTGGCTGTCGTTCAGCGCAGATTTGATCGTTATGGTTGGTTCCAGGACGGTCATTTCTTTCATACCTGACACCAACTCGTTCATCTGTCTGCCGGAAGTTGCCGCCCACGTTCCGTTCTGCATGAACGCTATGGTACGTTTCTGAAGATTATGTGCTTTCAGATCAAGCAGCACGGTCTCCATATTCGGGAAAATACCGCCGTTGTATGTTGGAGACGCAAATACCAGATGGCTTGCGCGGAATGCTTCGGAAACAACCACAGACGGATGGGTTACAGACACATCGTACATGGCAATATTTTTAAGACCTTTGTCAGCAAGGCGGGAAGCCAGTACATTAGCTGCATTTTCCGTGTTGCCGTAAATAGATGCATAAGCGATCATGACACCCTGGTCTTCCGGCTCGTAAGTGCTCCATTTCTGATACTTTTCAATGAACCACTCAAGGTCTTTTCTCCACACCGGACCATGGAGCGGACATATCATTCCGATTTCCACATTGGAAGCCTTCTTTAACAGAGCCTGTACCTGAGCTCCGTATTTTCCTACGATATTCGTATAATATCTTCTGGCGTCATCCAGCCATTTGTGCTCAAATTCAATCTCATCGGCAAACAGATTTCCGTTGATCGCCCCGAAAGTTCCGAAGGCATCTGCAGAAAATAATATTTTGTCCGTCGTATCATATGTGACCATAACTTCCGGCCAATGTACCATAGGTGCCATAAGGAATGTGAAAGTATGTTTTCCGGTACAGAGGGTATCGTTTTCCTTCACGATGACAGCGTCTGTCTCGATCTTAAAGAACTGTTTGATAATGTCCGCCGTCTTTGCATTGCATACGATCTGAACATCCGGATATCGCATGATTACTTCTTTGAGCATGGCACAGTGATCAGGTTCCATGTGGTTGATAATCACATAATCCAGTGTGCGTTCTCCGAGCGCATGGACAAGGTTTTCAAAAAACTGCTCGCTGACAGCCTTGTCCACCGTATCGAAAAGCACTGTCTTTTCATCTAACAGCACATAAGAATTGTAAGAAACACCGTTTGGCACCGGAAAAATGTTTTCAAACAGGGCGAGTCTCCTGTCGTTTCCTCCGATCCAATATAAGTCGTCTGTAATATTTTTTGTACAATACATGTTTTCATCCCCTTAGCTTGTTTGATTATTTTTTGTCAATATTATATCAATACTAGTATAATGTCCCAAAATGCATTTTACAAGTCAAATATACCAACTGAAAAAGATTCTACATAATTCCCAGCATGTTTTTATTATATAAATTCTTTGTTAGTAAAAATTGACACATTTCCATTCCTCTTTTATAATGGAGACGGCATAGAGAAGGAAAATAAAACAAAAATTTATATAAGAACAGGAGATAAGACAATGCAGATCAGTAAAAAAAATATGATCGCACTGATCTTCGGGACAGTTGCTGTGATCATTTGCATGGTCATTGTAGTAATGTTTTCCGGCGGATTTAAAAAGGATAAAGAAGACTCAGCAGTAACTGAGACATCCTCGGAAGAGACAACGTTGGAAGATACCGGATCTTCCGAAGATCATCAGACGCCGGAACGCGGCACAGAAAGCACCAGGTCCGGAAAACAGAGTACGACCGCAGCCCACAGGAGTACGGCGACGCGCAGACAGAAGAGGACTACGGCCGAACGGCAGAAAACGACAACAGCCACACAACAAAAGACCGAGGCACCAAAACCTGCCACGACGGAACAGCCGGCCACAACGGAACAGCAGCAGGAACAAACTGAAGATAACGTTCAATAAGGAGTTATGAGAGATGAAAGGCAAAAAAAGACATACTTGGCTCTGGTTTCTTCCGGAAATCCTGGCCGCAGGTTTTTCTCTGTTTTCATATAGAAGGCTGCATGGAAAACAAAAGAGAGCAGTGCCGGATGTATTCTTTTGTGAGGCGCTCAAAAGGAGGGACGGCATTTTAGTTCCGGGCGCCCTCGTAAAAAACGGTGTCATAGGCGCACAGCTTAAGGACCGTCTGGACGGGGCGCTGAGGCTTTACCGGGCCGGTGTCTGCAGGTTTATTCTGATCTCAGGAACGAAAAAGGAAGTAAAGTTCATGCAAATGTACCTGCTTTTAAGAGGAATTCCAAAGGAAAATCTATATGAAGACCGAGAAGGATTCGATACATTCCGCACAATGAAGAATACAAGTTCCGCGTTTCGCGGAAAATCATTTTATGTGTGCACGCAGAAGCTGTATGTCCCAAGGACAGATTATCTGGCAGAAGCCGCAGGACTTAACGCCCATGCGGTTATCGCGGATGCGATGATCTATCAAAGCAGACACAAAGACAGAGTACGGGAATATTTTGCCGCATCCAAGGCACTGCTGGAGGGAGTGGTTTATCAGTGGATCAGGCGTTAGACTATAGAGTGATTTACAGCAGCAGAAAAACTCTGGCCGTCACAGTGACTGCGGACGGACAGGTGATTATCAGAGCGCCCGAACGATTTCCAAAAAGTGAGATCCGCAGATTTATCGAAGATAAACAAGACTGGATCAGACACCACGTGAAGCTTTCAGAGGAGAGAAAAAGAAATCAGAAAAATATCCGTATGACGGCCGAAGAACGGGAAACCTATATACAGGAGGCGAAAACTGTGATCACACGGCTCTGCCGGATATATGCAGGACAGATGGGAGTTGCTTACGGGAAAATAACGATCCGTGAACAGAAGACACGCTGGGGCAGCGCAAGCAGCAAAGGAAACTTAAATTTTAACTGGAAGCTGATACTGATGCCGCGAAAAGTTCTTGAATATGTGGTGGTACATGAACTTGCCCACTTAAAAGTCATGAACCATTCCCCGGCATTTTATCAGGTAGTCGCACAGTATATGCCGGATTATGAACAGCCGAAAACATGGCTGTCGAAACATGGTGCAGAATATAAAGTTCAGTTGATTTCATAAAGGAGGGACCGTAATGAATGCGGTTTATGAAAAATTACAGATATGCTATGAGAGCATGCAGGAAAAAACAGATTTTAAGCCGCTGATAGCCATTGTACTTGGATCAGGACTCGGCGATTTTGCAGAGGATATTCAGATCGAGACAACCGTAGACTATAAGGATCTGCCGGATTTTCCGGTGTCCACAGTGGAAGGCCATAAAGGAAGATTTATCTTTGGTTATGTAGAAAAGGTACCCGTGGTGATCATGCAGGGAAGAGTCCATTACTATGAAGGTTATGACATGACAGATGTGGTCCTGCCAATCCGTCTGATGAAAATGATGGGTGCCAAAGCCCTGATCCTTACCAATGCGGCAGGAGGCGTCAACGACGAATTTGACGCCGGTGATCTCATGATGATCACTGACCAGATTTCTACCTTCGTTCCTTCTCCGCTGATCGGACCGAACCTGGAAAAGCTGGGAGAACGTTTCTGTGATATGACAGGCATTTATAATGACAGATTCCAGGACATTTTTCGCAGAATCGCCAGGACACTTGAAATCGATTTGAAGGAAGGCGTCTATGTGCAGCTCAGCGGACCGAATTTTGAATCTCCACAGGAGATCAAAATGTGCAGAATACTGGGTGCGGATGCGGTCGGCATGAGTACGGCCTGCGAAGCCGTAGCCGCAAAGCATATGGGAATGAAGACCTGCGGTATTTCCTGCATCACCAATCCGGGCGCAGGCATCACAATGAAGCCGTTAAGCCATGCAGAAGTTCAGGAGACCGCAGATAAAGCCGCTCCTGTGTTTAAGGCATTGCTCAAAGAAGGGATCATAAAGATAGCGGAGCTGCTCTGAGAAAAGCAGTTCCGGCAATATATTCAAAGGAGAGTCTCATGATAAGGATCTATAATGCCAAAATTCTTACAATGGAAAACGGTATGCAGCCGTTTGACGGAGAAATCCAAATTGACGGGTCCCGGATTTCATATGTCGGTGAGAAAATCTCCGCTTTTTCCGGAGCAGACGGGCAGTTTGAAAGAGAGATTGACGCCCGGGGTGGTCTTTTAATGCCGGGTTTTAAAAATGCCCACACTCATTCTGGCATGACCTTTTTAAGGTCCCATGCAGATGACCTGCCGCTGCTTGAATGGCTGAACCGGCAGGTTTTTCCATGGGAGGCAAGGCTCACTCCCGACGATATCTATCATCTCTCCAAGCTTGCGGTTATGGAATATCTGACAAGCGGGATGACGGCCAATTTTGATATGTACTTAACACCTGATACGATCGCTCAGGCATCCGAAGACTGCGGATTCAGGACGGTGCTTTGCGGTGCCCTGAACGATTTTTCACAGTCTGTCGAACAGTTGGACGAATGGTATCAAAAATATAACAAAAAAGGCAGTCTGATCAGCTTTCGGCTTGGTTTTCATGCAGAGTATACCACATCCGAGGAGAAACTTCGCGCTCTAAAAGAGCTGGCGGATCAGTATCATGCTCCGGTTTATACCCACAGTTCAGAGGGCCTCCCGGAAGTCATTTCCTGCAAAGAACGCACCGGGCTGACGCCGACGGCTTACATGGACCGACTGGGCCTGTTCGAGAATGGAGGCGGGTGTTTTCACTGTGTCCATATGGAACCAAAAGATCTCCGGATTTTGAAAAAACGGCGGGTGTCTGTGATCACAAATCCGGCATCTAATTTGAAGCTGGCAAGCGGCATTGCGCCGATAAAGCAGATGATGGATATGGGGATCAATCTGGCCATCGGGACTGACGGCCCAGCGAGCAACAACTGTCTGGACATGTTCCGTGAAATGTTTTTGGTCACAGGGCTCTCCAAGTACCGGGAAAACGACGCCTCGGCCACAGATGCGGACGCTGTGCTCAAAATGGCTGCGCTGGGCGGCGCAGCGGCAATGGGACTCTCTGACTGTGATATTCTCGCAGAAGGGAAGCAGGCAGACCTGATCCTGATCGACCTGAATCAGCCAAACATGCGGCCGCTCCATAATCTGACAAAGAATTTAGTTTACAGCGGAAGCAAACAAAATGTCCGGTTCACTATGGTTGCGGGGAAGATCCTCTATGAGGACGGAGAATTCTTTATCGGAGAAGAACCTGATTACGTTTACAGGAAAGCGGAAGAGATCACGGGAAGAATTTTTGGATATTAAAAGAAAGAGAGAGCATATGAAATTTGTAATTCAAAGAGTCAGCCATGCCGAGGTGGATGCGGACCACAAAACGGTCGGGAGCATTGACCGGGGATTTTTAGTACTGATCGGTGTCGGTCAGAACGACACGAGAGAGACAGCGGATAAACTGATTAAAAAAATGGCAGGGTTAAGAATATTTGACGATGAAAATGGGAAGACGAATCTTGCACTGAAGGATGTGGACGGCAGTCTCCTGCTCGTCTCCCAGTTTACCCTCTATGCAGACTGCAGAAAGGGCAACCGGCCTTCTTTCATCAATGCAGGAAAACCGGACCTGGCAGAAGAATTGTATGAATATATCATATCAGAGTGCAGAAAAAAAGTTCCGAAAGTCGAGACCGGAATCTTCGGTGCGGAGATGGAAGTGAGGCTTACAAACGACGGACCGTTCACGATCATACTGGACAGTGAGGACAGCTGATTTTCAGTTGTCCTTTGGTATGGTTTATGCTATAATTCATCAGAGAGAAACAGAAAAATACGATAGATGAGGTAAGTTCATGAAAGATATAAAGGATATGAAAAGGATTCTTTTGAAGCTGAGCGGCGAAGCACTCGCGGGAGATAAAAAGACTGGTTTTGACGAAGCCACCTGTATGGATGTGGCAAGACAGGTCAAGGTTCTCGCCGACCGGGGACTCCAGATCTCCATTGTCATCGGAGGCGGTAATTTCTGGAGAGGACGCACAAGCGAGAATATGGAACGGACGAAAGCAGACCAGATCGGCATGCTGGCTACGGTGATGAACTGTATTTATATTGCGGACGCTTTCCGCACCGCAGGGCTTGAAACCGAAGTGTTCACCCCATTTGTGTGCGGCTCGTTTACAGAACTGTTTTCCAAAGACAAGGCGATAGAAGCCATGGAAGACGGAAAGATCGCTTTTTTTGCAGGCGGAACCGGACATCCGTATTTTTCTACCGATACGGCAACAGCTCTTCGCGCTGTGGAGATCGAGGCAGATGCTATTCTGCTCGCCAAGTCTATTGACGGTGTTTACGACAGCGATCCTGCGGTTAACCCCGATGCAAAGAAATACGATACTATCAGTTTAGATGATGTATTGGATCAAAAGCTTGCAGTCGTGGATCTGACAGCTACGATCATGTGTCTGGAAAACAAGATGCCCCTTGCAGTGTTCGGGCTTAATGAGCCGGACAGCATAGCCGATTTATTAAAAGGAAAATTCAATGGTACATATGTTACCGTAAAATAGGAGGAAGAAAAATGTTAAAGAAATTTGAAGATAAGATGCAGAAATCTTATGAGAACATGACATCAGAATTTATGGCGATACGTGCAGGACGCGCCAATCCTCACGTTCTGGACAAAGTTACCGTAGACTATTACGGAGTGCCTACTCCGATCCAGCAGGTGGGAAATGTCTCTGTTCCGGAAGCCCGCACGATCCTGATCCAGCCGTGGGAGCCGAATCTGCTCGGAGAGATCGAGAAAGCGATCATGATGTCTGACATCGGAATCACTCCTAACAATGACGGAACTGCGATCCGCTTGAATTTCCCGGAACTCACGGAAGAACGCAGAAAGGATCTGGCAAAGGATATCAAAAAAAGAGGAGAGACAACAAAAGTTGCAGTCCGGAATATCCGCCGGGATGCCAACGATGAACTGAAAAAGATGAACAAAGCCAATGAGCTGAACGACGACCAGTTAAAAGACCAGGAATCTGAAGTTCAAAAGCTTACGGATGCATATATCAAAAAAATTGATGATGCGGTGGAGGCAAAGTCAAAAGAGATCATGACAGTATAACAATAAAGAAAAGCTGCAGGGCTGGTTTGAGTCAGCCCTGTTTTTTCGATGATTTGACGGAGGTGTTCTATGGAGTCAATGAGAGTGCCGGAGCATGTTGCGATAATCTTGGACGGCAACGGCAGATGGGCAAAAAAAAGATTCCTTCCCAGGAATATGGGGCATGCACAGGGCAGCAAGACGGTGGAGAGAATCATTGAGGATGCATTTGACATGGGCATCAAATACCTGACGGTATACGCATTTTCAACCGAAAACTGGAGACGTCCGAAGGATGAAGTGGATGCCTTGATGAAGCTTTTAAGGGACTACTTAAAGACATGCATCAAACGGGCAAATAAAAATAATATGCGGGTCCGCGTCATCGGAGATGTGACCGGGCTTTCAGAGGATCTCAGGGAAAAGATCGAACAGCTTGAAGAAGCATCCAAGGGCAACACAGGAATCAATTTTACTATCGCCCTGAATTACGGCAGCCGCGATGAAATGATCCGCGCCATGAAAAAAATGGCCGGTGATCTGCTGGCAGGCACTCTGAAAAAAGAGGAGATCACAGAAGATCTGTTTGCAGGATATCTGGATACAAAGGGACTTCCCGAGCCTGACCTGATGATCCGCACAAGCGGAGAACAGCGGCTGTCGAATTTCATGCTCTGGCAGCTGGCCTACACAGAATTTTATTTTACCGATGTGCTCTGGCCGGATTTCAACAAAAAAGAATTGAAAAAAGCTGTGGAGTACTATAACGGAAGAGAACGGAGATTTGGAGGAATATAGACTTATGTTTAAACAGAGACTTATCAGCGGGATTGCTTTAGTGGCAGTTACCGTCCTTGGCCTTTACCTGGGCGGTATCGTAACTTTACTCTTAACGGCGATCGTTGCCCTGATCGGATACAATGAAATACTGAAGATTTTCAAAATAGAGAAATCATCTCTGGCGGTCCTTGGATACACAGGAACGATTCTTTACTATGCCGCATTGTTTTTTGACCTGGGCCAGTGGTCCACATCGATCATCATTTTGTTTATGATCTTCCTGCTCGGATGTTATGTGATCCGCTTTCCAAAGTATCACATGAACCAGGTGATGGCTTGTTTTTTTGGATTTGTCTATGTGAGCGTCATGATTTCCTATATTTATCAGCTGAGGATCGCTCAGAACGGAGGCGAATTTATCGTGCTCCTGTTCCTGGCCGCATGGGGCAATGATACACTTGCTTACTGCACCGGCATGTTGATCGGAAAGCACAAGATGACCCCGAAACTGAGTCCGAAAAAGAGCATAGAAGGCCTGATCGGCGGTATTATTGGGGCGGTGATCTTAGGAGCAGCATATGGTATCTATTTAAAGACAAGGATACGGTTTAATTTTAATCCAATGATGATGTTCGGGATTATCTGCGGAATCGGTGCGGCTATATCCGTGATCGGTGACCTGGCTGCTTCAGCGATCAAAAGAGATTCCAGGATTAAGGATTTCGGTACTCTGATCCCGGGACACGGCGGTATTCTAGACCGGTTTGACAGCATTATATTGATCGCTCCGGTTATTTATTATCTTACAATGATGATCTCAGGAGGCGCGATGCAGTGAAGTATATTTCCATCATTGGCTCTACCGGTTCGATCGGAACCCAGACGCTGGAGCTTGTACGTGCAAATGAAGACCTTGCAGTGACGACTCTGGCAGCCGGAAGCAATGTGGATCTTTTAGAACGGCAGATACGGGAATTTCATCCGCATACAGCAGTTCTCTATGACAAACAAAGAGCAGAGGAACTGCGGCTGCGCGTAAAGGATCTTGAAGTGAAGGTGCTTTCCGGACCGGAAGGCCTCATCGAGGCGGCTTCTGAGCCATCCTGTTCGCTGGTCGTCACTGCAGTCGTCGGGATGATCGGCATAAAGCCGACGATGGCTGCCATAAGGGCAAAGAAAGATATCGCTCTCGCAAATAAGGAGACGCTGGTGACCGCAGGCCATCTGATCATGCCCATGGCAAAAGAATACGGAGTTTCGATTTATCCGGTGGACAGCGAACACTCCGCAATTTTTCAGTGCCTTCAGGGAGAGGCTGAAAGAGATGTGGATTCCCTGATCATCACGGCATCCGGCGGACCATTTCGTACCAGGACAAAAGAAGAACTCAAAACGGTCACATTAAAAGATGCTTTAAATCATCCAAACTGGTCTATGGGCAAAAAGATCACCATAGATTCCGCAACGCTGGTCAATAAGGGGCTGGAAGTGATCGAGGCACGCTGGCTCTTTGACATGGATTTTGACCGGATCAAGGTGGTCGTACAGCCTCAGAGCATCATTCATTCTATGGTGCAGTTCAAGGACGGCGGGGTAAAGGCCCAGCTGGGAACCCCGGATATGAAGCTTCCGATCCAATACGCCCTCTACTATCCGGAGCGCAGATTTCTTCCGGGTGATCGTTTAGATTTTGCTGCATTGGGAAGTATCTCTTTTGAAGAGCCGCCTGTTGATGTTCTAAAAGGTCTTTCATATGCATATGATGCAGGACGGACCGGCGGATCCATGCCGGCCGTGCTGAACGCAGCCAACGAAAAAGCAGTGGCTCTGTTTTTGCAGGAGAAAATATCTTTTACAGAGATTTATGATCTGATCGAAGATGCAATGAATGCACATCATGTGATAGAGAATCCATCTCTTACGGAGGTACTGGAAACAGAACAGTGGGTATATGAATTCATAGAAAGCAGGTAATTACTTGAACATTATTATTGCAATCTTAATCTTTGGCATTATTATCATCGTACATGAATTGGGACATTTTTCAGTCGCCAAAAAGAACGGCATCCGTGTGGACGAATTCTGTATAGGGCTTGGTCCGACTCTGTTCGGAAAACAGGTGGGAGAAACTTATTATTCTGTAAAACTCCTTCCTTTCGGCGGAGCCTGTATGATGGGTGAAGACGAAGACCGGCCGGAGGCGGACGCTTTTGGAAATAAATCTGTCTGGGCCAGAATGGCAGTCATTTTTGCCGGACCGTTTTTCAATTTTATTTTTGCCCTGATCCTTGCCTTTATTATGATCGGTATATCAGGAGCTGACCTGCCCGATATCGCCAGAGTGGAGACAAAGTCTCCTGCTCAGGAAGCAGGATTGAAAGCCGGGGACCAGGTCTTGAAGATTGATGGAAAAAAGATCTACAATAACCGCGAACTGTCTTATTATTTCCTTCTGGACTATAAAGGCGGAGAAGTGCCTATCGTGATAAAGCGGGACGGAATAGAGAAAAACCTCTCTGTGACCCCGAAGTTTAACAAGGAAGCCAAAAGGTATATGATCGGCATAGGCTGGGAACCATATCAAAAATTAAATCCCCTCAGGACCATAGAATATGGATTTCATGAGGTAGGATTTCAAATTCGTGTGACGGTAAAGAGTGTCGTGAAACTGGCTACGGGACAGCTGACGCTGAATGATCTGTCAGGGCCTGTGGGCATTGTAAAACAGGTAGGGGATACGTATAACCAGGCAGCCACTTACGGTTTCACAGTCCTTCTTTCCACGATGCTGAGTATTGCGGTCCTGATCAGCGCAAACCTGGGGGTTATGAATCTTCTGCCGCTTCCCGCACTGGACGGAGGCAGACTTTGCTTTCTCATCGTGGAAGCGGTCAGAAGAAAGCCTGTTTCCAAAAATGTGGAAGCCACCGTCCATACGGTCGGTCTGTTTTTGCTGCTGGGGCTTATGATCTTTGTCATGTTCCAGGATATCTATAAGATTATGTTGTAAAGGAGTCTTAGTATGGTTACAAGAAATAATACAAAAGTCATCCGGATCGGAGATAAAAAGATCGGCGGGGGCAACCCTGTGCTGATCCAGTCCATGACCAATACGAAGACAGAAGACGTGGAGTCTACCGTAACACAGATATTAAGCCTTGAGAAAGCCGGATGCGACATCGTAAGATGTACGGTCCCGACTCCCGAAGCGGCTGACGCCCTGGGCGAGATCAAAAAAAGGATACACATTCCGCTGGTGGCAGATATACATTTCAACTATAAGCTCGCCATCGCGGCTATGGAGAACGGCGCGGATAAAATCCGCATCAATCCGGGCAATATCGGAGGAGCGGACCGTATCCGGGCAGTCATTGAAAATGCCAAAGAGTACGGCGTTCCGATCCGGGTAGGCGTCAACAGCGGTTCACTGGAAAAAGAGCTGGTGGAAAAGTATCACGGAGTGACGGCCGAGGGACTGGTGGAGAGTGCCGTTGACAAAGTCCGCATGATCGAGGCATTTGACTATGACAATCTGGCAGTCAGCATCAAATCCTCCGATGTTCTTATGTGTGCCAGAGCATATGAACTGGTAGCAAAGCAGATCGACTATCCGCTCCATGTCGGCATTACAGAGTCAGGAACCGTGTACAGCGGAAATATCAAGTCCGCAGTCGGACTTGGCATTATCCTTCATCAGGGGCTCGGAGACACGATTCGCGTCTCACTGACCGGAGATCCTGTTAATGAAATCGCAAGTGCCAAACTGATTTTAAAGACTTTGGGGCTCAGAAGCGGCGGGATCGAAGTGGTTTCCTGTCCTACATGCGGAAGGACCAACATTGATCTGATCAGTCTTGCCGGGCAGGTAGAGACGATGGCCGCAGATTTCGAACATTTGAATATCAAGGTTGCCGTCATGGGCTGTGTCGTCAACGGCCCCGGTGAGGCAAAGGAAGCGGATATCGGGATCGCAGGCGGAATCGGTGAAGGCCTTCTGATGAAAAAAGGACAGGTCATACGGAAAGTTCCGGAGGAGGAGCTTTTAAGTACTCTGCGTTATGAATTAGAACATTGGGGTGAATCAGATGCAGGCTGCTAAAGAGCATACAAAAGAATTTTTTCAGGTGTTTCCTGACCTGAAAGTGTCTAGAGATGTAGAAGAACTGTTCCGGACTGTGTGTATCCGCCAGGTCGTATTCAAGAAATCAAAAAACACACTTTTCATTTCTTTTACAAGCGACCATCTGATCCCAAGGATCGACACCTGGCGGATGGAACAGCAGATCAGAGAGCAGCTGTTTTCAAAACGTTATGTCAAAATACGTTTTCAGGAGTTTTTCCGGCTTTCTGCTCAGTATGATCTGGACTATTTATTTGAACACTATATGAAAAGCTTCCTCTTTGAGTTAAAAGGCAAAGGGGAGGTTATTTTTAATGTGGTCAGAAAAGGAGACTATGCCATTGACGGAGATGTCGTTACCTTTATCTTTGAAAATACTTTTGTCAACAAGAGCAAGTCAGAAGAGATCAAAGAGTATTTCGAGACAACGCTTAAAGACAAATTTGGTATGGAGATCAAGGTAGGCTTTGATTTTTCCAAGACGACAGACCGGTCTCTGAAAAAAGAAAGCCAGTATAAACTTCAAAAAGAGATTGAGGGAATTGTCGAACAGGCCGATCTTCTCTGTAAAGAACAGGCAGAAGAGAAAAAGGCGAGAAAAAAGAAAAAAGAATCCAATTTTTCCTACGATTCCAAGTTTAAAAGAAAGCCTAAATTCAAAGACGATCCGACCCTTCTTTACGGCCGCAACTGTGAAGGGGAGCTCATTGAGATCAAGGATATTTTCGATGAGATCGGCGAAGTCGTGATCCACGGACAGGTTACAAGCCTTGATACGAGAGAAATTCGAAACGAAAAAACGATCATCATTTTTCATATCACTGACTTTACGGATACAATCTCCTGTAAAATATTTGTCAGAAATGAACAGCTCCCGGAGGTTCTCAGCGATCTGAAAAAAGGAGGCTTCTACCGGATTAAGGCGGTCGCCATGTATGATAAATTTGATCATGAGATATCTCTTGGTTCTGTCGTGGGCATCAAAGCAGTCTCTGATTTCAGGGAGAAACGCCAGGACACGTCCATGGATAAAAGGGTGGAACTCCATTTACATACGGTTATGAGCGACAACGACAGTGTTGTTCAGATCAATGACATCGTAAAACGCGCCTACGAGTGGGGACATCCTGCCGTTGCCATCACGGATCACGGCGTGCTCCAGGCCTTTCCGATTGCAAGGCACGCCTATGAGGATTTAAGGCTTCCAAAAGACGATCCGTTTAAGATCATCTATGGGGTGGAGGCTTACTTTGTGGATGACCTGGGAGATTTGGCAGTCCGCTCCAGAGGCCAGTCCCTCCGGGGAGACTTTGTGGTATTCGACATTGAGACCACAGGGTTCAACAGCCATACAGACCGCATCATAGAAATCGGGGCCGTAAAGGTCATAGACGGTGAGATCACGGAAACCTTCAGTGAATTCATCAATCCGCAGATCCCGATTCCATTTAAGATCACACAGCTTACTACGATTACAGATGAGATGGTCATGGACGCAGATACGATCGAGGCCGTTCTGCCAAGATTTCTTGAGTTCTGCGGGAATTCTGTCTTAGTGGCCCACAATGCCGGGTTCGACACCGGATTTATCCATGAAAATACGAAACGCCTGGGGCTTGATTTTCATCCTACCATTGTGGATACGCTCGGTCTCTCAAGGAGCCTGATGACCCACCTGGCAAAATTTACACTGGATAATCTGTGCAAAAATTTAAACATCAAACTGGAGACTCACCACCGGGCAGTGGATGACGCCACAGCTACGGGGAAAATCTTCATAAAATTTGTTCAGATTCTGGAGGAAAAAGAAATCTTTGACCTGGATCAGGTAAACGAGTTTGTCGCAGGCTCCGAAGACTTCATTAAAAAAGGCCGCACCTATCACGGTATCATTCTCGTCAAAAACAACACCGGAAGAGTCAACTTAAACCGTCTGGTGTCGGAATCCCACGTCCGGTACTTTAACCGGCGCCCGAGAATGCCCAAATCCCTGATCAATAAGTACCGGGAAGGACTGATCATCGGATCTGCATGTGAAGCCGGCGAACTGTACAGCGCCATCGTGGACCAGCGGTCTGAGGAAGAGATCGCAAAGATTGTTGAATTTTATGATTACCTGGAAATTCAGCCGGAGGGCAATAACCAGTTTATGATCGAATCCGCGCGCCATGAGAATGTCAATTCTTTTGAAGATATCAGGAATTTCAACCGGAAGATCGTGGAACTGGGTGAAACCTTCCACAAACCTGTGGCTGCTACCTGCGATGTGCATTTTTTAGATCCGGATGACTCCATTTACCGGGCGATTCTGATGGCCGGAAAGGGATTTAAAGATGCGGACAGCCAGCCGCCTCTCTACTTCCGGACGACGGAGGAAATGCTCCATGAATTTGAATATCTGGGAAGCGATAAAGCCAGAGAAGTTGTCATAACAAATCCAAATATGATCAATGACCAGATTGAAAATATTTCCCCGATTCATCCGGATAAATGCCCGCCGGTCATCGAGAACTCGGACCGGGATCTTCGGGATATTTGTTACAAGAAAGCACACGATATCTACGGTCCGAATCTGCCGGACATCGTAACCACCAGACTTGACAAAGAGCTGAATTCCATCATCGGAAACGGCTATGCGGTTATGTATATCATCGCACAGAAGCTGGTATGGGATTCCCTGGACCACGGTTATCTGGTAGGATCAAGGGGGTCTGTGGGGTCGTCTTTTGCGGCGACTATGTCCGGGATCACGGAAGTAAATCCTCTGCCCGCCCACTACATCTGTCCTGAGTGTTATTATGTGGATTTTGACTCTCCTGAAGTAAAAAAATATGCCAGGATGGGTATGTCCGGATGTGATATGCCGGATGCGGTGTGTCCGAAATGCGGTGCAAAAATGAACAAAGAAGGCCATGATATCCCGTTCGAGACATTCCTCGGATTTAAGGGGGACAAGGAACCTGATATTGACCTTAATTTTTCAGGAGAATATCAAAGTAAGGCCCACGCATATGTGGAGGTGATCTTTGGCAAAGGAAAGGCCTACCGTGCAGGTACGATCGGTACACTGGCGGAGAAGACTGCCTATGGATATGTTCTAAAATATCTGGAGGAGAGAGAAATATCTAAAAGAAAATGTGAGATCGAACGGCTGGCGAAAGGGTGCACCGGAGTTAAGAGAACGACCGGCCAGCACCCGGGAGGCATCATCGTTGTGCCTCATGACAAAGAGATCTACGACTTTACTGCCGTCCAGCGGCCGGCCAATGACGTAAGATCACCGATCATCACAACCCATTATGAGTACCATTCTATCGATTCCAACCTGTTAAAGCTGGATATCCTGGGACACGATGATCCCTCCATGATCCGCAGGCTGGAAGATCTGACCGGCGTCAACGCTCAGAATATACCTCTGGACGATGAATCCGTCATGTCTCTGTTTCACGGAACAGAGGTTCTGGGAATTACTCCGGAACAGATCGGAGGCACGAAGCTTGGGTCTCTCGGGATACCGGAATTCGGAACCGATTTCGTTATTCAGATGCTTCTGGACACAAATCCTCAGAGTTTTTCCGATTTGGTCCGCATTTCAGGCCTGTCCCACGGTACGGACGTCTGGCTCGGCAATGCCCAGAAACTGATCGAGGAGGGGGATGCCACGATTTCGACTTCCATCTGTACGAGAGATGATATTATGGTCTATCTGATCAATCAGGGTCTGGATGAGGCCTTGTCCTTTACGATCATGGAGAGCGTCCGGAAGGGAAAAGGGCTGAAACCGGAACAGGAAGAGGCAATGAGGGAAAAAGATGTGCCGGAATGGTATATCTGGTCCTGTAAACAGATTAAATACATGTTCCCGAAAGCACATGCAGTAGCCTATGTCATGATGGCATGGAGGATCGCCTGGTTTAAGGTTTTTCACCCCCTTGCCTACTATGCCGCCTATTTCAGTATCCGCGCCAAGTCATTTTCCTATGAAGACATGTGCATGGGAAAAGAAAAACTGAACAACCGGATGAGGGAGATACAAAACACGCCGAAGTTCGAGGTGAAAAATGCAGACCTGGATCTTCTGCGGGAAATGAAGATTGCAGACGAGATGTATGCCCGTGGATTTGAGTTCATGCCCCTTGATATCTACCGGGCAAAGGCAAAGGATTTTCAGATCATCGACGGAAAGATCATGCCTCCTTACTCCGCGATCGACGGCATGGGAGATAAAGCTGCCAAGGAAGCCGCAGAGGCGTCCAAGGGAGAACCTTTTACTTCCATGGAAAATTTCCGTGACCGGACAAAGGCGCCTAAATCTGTCGTAGATAAGATGAAAGAATTGGGGTTGATGGGAGATCTGGAAGAAAGCGACCAGCTCAGTTTCAATTTCTTTTGATACCCCGAAATAATAGAACCGCTCATATAATAATTTCATGTCTGCCAGAAGGCATCGGCAGACTGCGGGGAGTTTTTGTTTTAACAACGCCGTAAAAAAATCCGGGACATTAGATGTGATCCTCAATGCTATGACCGGATGAAATATGCACTATTCGGAAGGTACCGCCTTTCTGAAAAAGAAATCATAAAGGAATTAAATCGCTGGTCAGGAAGACAGTTTGCCCCCTTTTAACAAAAAAATTCATCGAATGGATGGAAGGCAGAAAAAAGCAGAAATAAGCTGCTTTTTCTGCCTTTCTCTGTCTGCGGCGATATTATAAGCGGATTGGGAAATACTATTTGAGAAATGTTATCGTTGACAGAAATTAAGGTGAGACATATAATAGACCCATACCCCCTGGGGGTGGTAAGGAGGCGTATTATGAAACAAAAATTTGATGTAACGGGCATGACATGCAGCGCATGCAGTGCCCATGTAGATAAAAGTGTCCGAAAATTAGATGGTGTCGCTGAAGTTAATGTAAATCTGCTCCAAAACACCATGACCGTGGAGTATGATGAGTCAGAAGTAAACGATGATCAGATTATCCGAGCTGTCATCGATGGAGGCTACGGTGCCTTTGTCCATGATAAGCAAGAGGAAGCAGGCAGGAACCGGGATATTGGCGTAGACGATGAGATCACCGGCATGAAGAGAAGACTTTGGGTATCCATCCTGTTTATGATACCGCTCATGTACATTTCCATGGGACATATGGTGAATCTTCCGCTTCCATTTTTTCTGAGCGGAACCCACAATGCGGTTTCTTTCGGGCTGACCCAGATGCTGCTGGTTCTCCCGGTCATGTACATTAACCGGAAGTTTTATCAGGTGGGATTTAAGACCTTATTTAAGGGCTCTCCGAATATGGATTCCCTGATCGCCATCGGGTCCGGCGCCGCCTTTGTCTATGGAGTATTTGCCATTTACCGCATGGGATACGGCCTCGGTGTGCAGAATCTTCAGCTGGTACATCAGTACCACATGGATTTATATTTTGAATCTGCATCGATGATCCTGACACTGATCACGGTCGGAAAATATCTGGAGGCCAGGTCCAAAGGGAAGACTTCTGAGGCTATCAGCAAACTCTTAGATCTGGCTCCGAAGACCGCCACCGTAGAACGGGGCGGGGAAGAGATTGAGATCCCTGTGGAGGAGCTGAATGAGGGAGATACGGTGATCGTGCGCCCCGGAGCCAGCATTCCGGTTGACGGAGTCATCCTTGAAGGCATGACTTCCGTGGATGAGAGCGCTCTGACCGGGGAAAGCATCCCTGTGGAGAAATCCTCCGGAGATAAAGTCATCAGCGCATCTATTAATAAAGGGGGATTTATTAAATTCAGGGCTACAAAGGTAGGGGATGATACGACGCTTGCCCAGATCATACAGCTGGTGGAAGATGCATCCGGTTCCAAAGCCCCGATCGCAAAGCTTGCAGATAAAATCGCCGGCATTTTCGTTCCCGTTGTTATTGTCATTGCCCTGGCTTCCGGGATCGTATGGCTCCTTTCCGGGCAGACATTTGAGTTCGCACTGTCCACGGCTATTGCCGTCCTGGTCATTTCCTGCCCGTGTGCACTTGGTCTTGCCACACCGACGGCAATCATGGTCGGAACTGGAAAAGGCGCGGAAAACGGCATCCTGATCAAGTCTGCGGAGAGTCTTGAGACGGCACATGAGATAAAAACCGTCGTTTTGGACAAGACCGGAACTGTCACGGAAGGACGGCCACAGGTGACGGACATCGTAACCTCCGGCGGCATTGAAGAAAAAGAACTGGTCAAGCTTGCCGCCAGTATGGAGAAGCCTTCGGAGCATCCTCTGGCGGATGCCATTGTCTTCTATGGCGAAGAGATCAATGCCGGCTTCTGTGAGGTATCCGGATTTGAGTCTGTGCCAGGAGAAGGGATCGAGGGTTCCATAGAAGGTGATAGGGTATATGCCGGCAACCTCAAAATGATGGAACGGATTGGAGTTTCTCTTGGAGACCTGGAAGAAAAAAGTACTGTTTTTGCCTCACAGGGTAAGACACCTCTTTTCTTTGCAAAAGAGGGCAGACTGCTTGGGCTGATCTCTGTAGCCGATGTGGTAAAACCGACCAGCAGACAGGCCATTCAGGAATTTGAGAAGATGGACATCGAAGTGGTCATGCTGACCGGAGATAACAAAAAAACAGCAGCGGCAATCCAAAAACAGCTGGGCATCAGACGGGTGATCGCAGAAGTGCTTCCACAGGACAAAGAGGCCAAGATCCGGGAAATTCAGGAGGAAGGCAAGAAAGTGGCCATGATCGGGGACGGCATCAATGATGCTCCGGCCCTTGCCAGAGCCGATGTGGGAATTGCCATAGGAGCCGGCACCGATATTGCCATCGAATCCGCAGATATCGTCCTGATGAAGAGTGATCTGCTGGACGGAGTGGCGGCAGTCCAGCTCAGCAAAGCGGTGATCAAAAACATCAAAGAAAATCTCTTCTGGGCCTTTTTCTATAATGTGATCGGAATTCCCCTGGCCGCCGGGTGTCTGTATCCGTTTTTCGGATTAAAGCTTAATCCTATGTTCGGTGCCGCAGCCATGAGTTTAAGTTCTGTATTTGTCGTGAGCAATGCCCTGCGCCTGAAGTTTTTCCGGCCAGGTTTTATAAGAAACAAAGAAACGCCGGTAAGAGTAAATGAGCCGGTCCAAAGAAAGGAGGAAACAAACATGAAAAAGACGATCTCGATTGAAGGAATGATGTGTGAACACTGTGTAAAACACGTGACAGATGCACTCAATAAGCTGGACGGGGTGGCCGCAGAGGTCAGCCTTTCAAATAAAAGCGCCGTTGTGAACTTAGAAAAAGAGGTCAGCGACGAATCACTGAAACAGGCAGTAGAAGATGCAGGCTATCAAGTGACCGGTATTCAGTAAGGAGGGGCCATGCAGGCAGACAAGACTCAGATCACAAGACTTCTGAAGACCGCCAGGGGACAGATCGACGGGATCTTAAAAATGGTGGAAGAAGACCGGTACTGTATGGATATCTCCAACCAGCTCATGTCTACGGAGGCCATTATACGAAAGACCAATAAAGAAATCTTACGGGCACATATGAAAGGCTGCATTGCCGATGCCCTGGCTGAAAACAAAGGCGATGAAAAAATTGATGAACTGGTAGAACTCATCGATAAGTTCGCCAAATAAAAAAGTTTTTCTTCATTGTCTCCAGTCGGCTCTGGAAAGGCCTCCTTCCGACAATTGAAAAAACTATCGTTGGATCATTCCATTCGTTTGATGGGTATGAAATACGGTGTGCCCTGTGGGTATACATTATCATTCCCCAACAGGCGTACTTTAAAATTTTCTTTTCCTAAATGCTCTTTCATCAAGTTTCGTTTTAATTGGCAACAAAGATTACAGATATAAAAGGGGTGTTTACATTGACTTAAAAAAACAAATTTATTATAATTAGATAATATAAAAAAATAAAACTATCGACTGGAGAAGTTAAATTGGGAAGAAAGACCTGTTGTGTTACTGGTCACAGGGATATGCCAGGTGAAGGGATTAGTAGCATAAAGGGCTCTGCGTAAAGAAATGAACCAGTGTTTTCTGAATGCCTGTACCCGGATGACAGTAATCCAGGAGGAAATTGACATCGTAACCGCTATATGGTCGAGGATTCAGACCGCGTAGAATGAAAGTGGAGTTGCAGGCAATTCTATACCTTATCGCGCGGAGCGCGTCCACCCGAAGGGTATAAAATACGGTGTGCCCTGTGGGTATACCTTATCGCGCGGAGCGCGTCCGCCCGAAGGGTATGAAACACGGGATGCCCTTTGGGTATGATATAATAAAACCTTTAAGAATGAATATTATGTAAAAATGGCGAGGCGGAGTCATAGGCTGGAGGTCAATGATGAAAAAATGGTATGACGAAGAATATGAATTTGAAATTGAGGTAACAGGGTTTCTTCGCGGCGATCACACAGAGCGATATTGCCGTAACGGAGAGGAAATCGGAGATAAATATACCTGTACATATGGTTGCCCTGTAAATGCAGACGGACAAGGGATCTGTTCTAAAGTAATGACGATACTGTTCCCTGTTATGGAGGCAGTCAGAAGCGGCGGGGATTTAGAGAACATTGGCGGCAGCGGTAAGTACAGCAAGGATATCGTATGCCCGGACGGATGTGTGATGTTCCGGCTGACAGCGAAAAAACTTGGAAATGAGAATTTCTTTAAGGGAAAGTTTTTTAATTAGCTTTTCAGATTGGCAAAGCAAAGAGGTGAAGTGTTTCTGAAATGGATATGGAAACAAATTCTAAAATGCTTATGCTATTGAAAATGGTCCTGCTTATGGTTGTATCCGAAAAGTAGAGATTCTGGTTTTTCCAACTCCTTTTTTAAAGGTGTATATTATTCTTACTATAATAGTTGCACTGTTGATGGCTTTGACCCCGGCTTTCGTTCATGGAACAATAAATATGTTTATGATGTAAATATTCAAATTGTAGGAGGTTCACTATGCTTGATAAAATACCGAAGAGGTGGAAAAACACTTTGCGCCCTATATGCAAGGGAGAACTGCATTGGCTTTATGGTAATCCTGGGAAAAGATGAGCGGGAAAAATTTGAAGCAGGCCGAAATGAGTATTCTGAGAGCGTCCGGAAAATCTATACCCACAGGGCACACCGTATTTTATACCCTTCGGGTGGACGCGCTCCGCGCGATAAGGTATGATGAAACAAAAACTTATCACGATGGGAAATGGCTGATATTTGAACCTGTTGACACGTCATTGTTTGGGGATTTCATGCATTTATTAGCCATTAAGAGAAGGCCGAATAGAAAATAGCAGATCGTGGAGAAGAAAATGGCAAAAAAGATAGACCCAAAACAAACAAAACGGGCGATGGCTTTTGAATTATGGATGGGTGCCCCGAATCCAATGGTAACATTTTTTAAGACACTGGATGTTACGTCATTAATTAAAATAGAGAAATTCGGATTACAAATTGAAATTTATCTATATTAGTGTCTGTGTCTTCTCTGATTCTGACACGAGTATTGTTACCACGTATAGGGCAGGACACGGGTATGCCCAATATACAGATTGTTACTGATGAAGCGACAATCAAAAAGTATGGTGGAGAGAAAATGTATTTTGCACCGCCTATCACCTATGATGAAATTATGAAAACAATTCCTTATGGAAAAGTTATTACGGTTGGTGTTATCAGAGAATACTTGGCAAAAAAGAATAATGCCGATTTTCAGTTTGTTGGGCTGGGTACTATATACAAGTACACGTTAGCTGGAATGGATGAGGACAAGCTGTTTAGGGAGGTCCCATGAAAGGATTTAACCGACAAAATCAATTATTTTCCCTCTGTGGATTGAATTGCGGGCTTTGTCCCATGTTTTTATATAAATATTGCCCCGGATGCGGTGGCGGTGAAGGAAATCAGTCGTGTAAAATCGCAAGGTGCAGCATGGAGCATGATGGTGTAGAATACTGCTTCCAATGCGGTGAGTATCCTTGCCCCAAATACGAGCATATTGACGATTTTGATTCCTTTATAACACACCGCAGCCAAAAGGCCGATATGGAAAAGGCCAGGCAGTTCGGAATAGAAGCTTACAATGCGGAGCAGATGGAAAAGACAAAAATACTGGACATTCTTCTGTCCGGCTTTAATGACGGGCGCAAAAAGACCCTGTTTTGTACAGCAGTAACTCTTTTAGACTTGCAAGAGCTGCGGGAGGTACTTAGACAAATTGAGAACAGATCCGATTTGGAAATGTTGACGCTCAAAGAAAAGAGTGCTTTTGCCGCGGGATTGCTGCAGGCTGCGGCAGCAAAGAACAATATAAACTTGAAGCTACGCAAGAAGAAGTGATGATTTGAATACTGTAATCATTCAATAAAGCATTGAGAAAGATAGAGAACCGAAGTGAGCTCCTGCAGAAAGAAATCTATCTTTAGAAGGAACAGAAGAGAGGTGTCTTTTTGATAAGGGAGTATTTACATTTGAATGTTTATGATGCGTTTTTAGAACGAATGCATTTTCTTTTTGAAGAGTTTGGTAATATCTATGTCTCTTTTTCCGGAGGCAAAGACAGTGGTTTGCTGCTCAATCTGGTTCTGGATTACCGGAATCAGCATTATCCGGAAAGAACCATTGGTGTATTTCATCAGGATTTTGAGGCGCAATATACGATGACGACAAAGTATGTAGAACGCACCTTTGAACGGATCAAGGACCAGGTGGAGTCTTATTGGGTTTGCCTGCCCATGGCAACCAGAACCGCGTTAAGCAGTTACGAGATGTATTGGTATCCATGGGATGACACAAAAAAGGATATCTGGATACGGGAGATGCCCCAAAAAGAATACGTCATCAATCTGGAAAATAACATTATGACTACATACCGTTACCGGATGCATCAGGAAGATTTGGCAAAACAGTTCGGGCGATGGTACCGGAACGCCCATGACGGCGGAAAAACCGTATGCCTGCTTGGGATGCGGGCAGATGAATCTTTACAGCGGTATAGCGGATTTCTGAATAAAAAATACGGGTATAAAGATACCTGCTGGATCAGCAAGCAATTTAAAGATGTCTGGTGTGCCTCCCCTTTATATGATTGGTCTACCAATGATGTCTGGCACGCCAACTATTTATTTGGTTACGAGTATAACCGCCTGTATGATCTTTATTATATGGCTGGCCTGAAGCCCTCGCAAATGCGCGTGGCCTCCCCGTTCAACGACTATGCGAAGGACGCACTGAATCTATACCGCGTCATAGACCCGGAGATTTGGTGCAAGCTTGTGGGACGTGTACAGGGGGCAAATTTTGCTTCCATTTATGGAAAGACCAAAGCGATGGGCTACCGGAATATTTCTTTGCCGGAGGGATATACGTGGAAATCCTACACGAAGTTTTTATTGGAAACGTTGCCAAAAAGACTGCGGAATAACTATATAAAAAAATTCAATACATCTATCCAATTTTGGCATGAGACAGGAGGCGGGTTGGACGAGGAAGTGATTCAAGAGCTTCAGGAAAAGGGATATCAAATAAAACGAAACGGCGTCTCCAATTATACATTGAACAAAAAATCACGCATTGTATTTGTGGGGGAAATACCAGACCACACGGACGATATCAAATCCACAAAGGATATTCCCAGCTGGAAACGAATGTGTTACTGCATTTTGAAAAATGACCATATCTGCCGTTTCATGGGGTTTGGGATGACACGGCAGCAGCAGAAGCAGCTGGACATTATACGCCGTAAATACAAAAGCATAGAGGAGTTTGAGTATGAAGTACAAAAGCCCAGTTTATAGTATCATTGCTGTTCCGATAGAGAAGGTACGGCCGAATAACTATAACCCGAATAAAGTTGCACCGCCTGAAATGAAGCTGTTATATGAAAGCATTAAAGAGGACGGATATACGATGCCAGTCGTATGTTACTACTCAAAAGCGCAGGATTTTTATCTGATTGTTGATGGGTTCCATCGGTACCAGGTCATGATGGACCATCCGGATATCTATGAAAGAGAACAGGGGTTGCTGCCGGTTTCTGTCATTGAGAAACCGATTGACAAACGTATGGCCAGCACCGTGCGCCATAACAGGGCACGAGGCTCTCACGATGTGGACTTGATGAGTAACATCGTAAAAGAACTTCATGAATTTGGGAGATCAGACGCATGGATTTCAAAGCATTTGGGAATGGATAGAGATGAAATTTTACGTCTCAAGCAGATTACCGGTCTTGCCGCATTATTTAAGGATATAAAGTTTGGAGAGGCATGGCGTCCTGTAGAGGAAGAGACGGCAAAAGATAATAAAGACCCCTTGGCAGAAAAATAAGCGATATTTTATGCAGGTATAATTTGCAATGGATCATATGAAAACCAATCCACACCTGATTGAATTCGTGTGCTTGAATCGTGAATTGATAAATTACCTGAAAGAAGAGCCGCCCGTTTATCATGAAAGCTCTAAAGCGTTTTGGGATGATGAGCATATTTCTAAAAGTATGTTAGAAGCTCATTTAAACACGGAAAACGATGGAGCATCAAGAAGGCTTAGCACCATTCAAAATTCCGTCGAATGGATTGTCAGCTATTGTAAAAACGGTCAGGGTAAACAGCTTTTGGATTTGGGGTGTGGACCTGGTATTTATTCCGAATTGTTATATGATAAGGGATTTTCAGTTACAGGAATTGATTTCTCCAAACGTTCCATAGAATATGCCCAAAATCATGCGAAAGAAACATGTCGTAAAATCCGGTATTACTATCAGAACTACCTGGAAATGGATTATGAAAACGAGTTTGATGTTATTATCCTGATTTATTGTGACTTTGGTGTACTTCCTCCGCAAGACAGAAGTGCTTTGCTGAAAAAAATCCAGAAAGCACTGAAGAAAGATGGAATTCTGATATTAGACGCATTTAACAGGCCATACTTGGATTCGTTTCAGCCAATACAAAGCATACGGTACGAAAACGGTGGATTTTGGTCTGCGGAGCCTTATGTGCTCATTCAAAGAAATAAGTGTTTTGAAGAAACCGCTAATACATTAGAGCAGTATTTGATATTAACGGATGATAATTGTGAATGTTTCAATATATGGAATCAAATTTATTCCAAAGAAACATTTATTGATGAACTTAGAAGCGGCGGATTTTCAGAAATTGGTGTTTTTGATGATGTGACAGGAGCAGATTTTACAGGAAAATCAGAAACTATCTGCGGCATTTTTAAAGCAGTATAATATCATTTAGTTGTGTGCTATACAAAAGGCTTTATCATAAATAAAGAACAGCTAAAGAGGATTGAATGGAGTATTTATATGAAGTATGTATGTGTGGTTATTTCGGTAGCGGATATCAACGCCGCAAGAAAGTTTTATGAGGATCTATTCGGGTAAAAGGTATTGAAGAAATCCAACAATGCAGAAGTCGTTTTTGAGGAACAGAATTTTGACGGTTTCCTGAATAAGCTGAAAGAGTACCCGGACATTGAATATCTGGGAGAAGTCATCGAGCATAGCTGGGGACAGCGTGTGATCCGGTTCTACGACTTAGACGGGCATCTCATAGAGGTCGGCGAGGATATGAAAATGGTGATCAAGCGTTTTCTGAATACCGGAATATGTTTATGCTGACTGATGATAATGCAAATTTGGTTTGCCCGTTTGGGTGAATGAATTGAAGATATAAGGAGGACAAATGGGGTTTGTATGGAAGAATCAACGAATATGAAAAGATATGTTGCGCTTTTGCGTGGTATCAATATAAGCGGAAAAAATAAGGTGCCAATGGCAGAATTAAAGAAAGTTTTTGAAGAACTTGGGTTTACAGAGGTAAAGACATATCTGAACAGTGGAAATGTGATTTTTTCAAGTGAGAAAAATAATATAGGGAGTCTTACAGGCCAGATTGAAACAATGATAAAAAATCAGTTTGGTTTGGATATTCCAGTTTTCGTCACATCAAAAGAAGATCTCGAAGACATTTTGCATCATGCACCTGACTGGTGGGGAACCGAAAATAAGGAAATCTATGATAATTTGATTTTTATTATGCCTCCAGCTACATTTGCTGAAGTATGGGACGAGATCGGAGAACCGAGGGAAGAATTAGAGAAGATAAAGGAATATAAGGAAGCGGTATTCTGGTCTTTCAATCGAAAAGATTATCAAAAGACAAACTGGTGGCCAAAGACGGCAAGTGCGGGCATCAGCGGCAAATTGACAATAAGAACGGCAAACACCGTCAGGAAGATAGTCGGAATGTAATTGCTTTCCTAAATCGGAGTTTGAAAAGAGAGGGCTTGCTGTCTTTGTTATCGTTTCGCTGAGTATAGGATGCGTTTTGGGATTAGTCGTAAAAAATCAGGTAAAGCTGACAATGATTGCATAGATTATATATTTACCGTCTATCATGCTTTTGACAATGGGCCAATGGAAGGTTTTTGGGGAATCATGAAAAGTGAACGCTATTATGGGAAAAGATTTACCAGCAGGTATTACCTACTGGCAGAAAAAGTATTATTATTTTAATTGTCTACCTGACGGGAAGCAGTTCATGTTCCCTGTCCTTTTTATAGTGATCTTTTATCTCAAAAAACATTTCCTCTTTATAAAATAAGCTGCAACCACAAGCATTCCCAGCACGGAACAGATTAAAAAGAATCCATTGCTGGATATTGATTCTGTGATGAGAAAGAAACTGTCTTTGCTGAAAAATATGAGATATGCCTGACTGACAAAGGCTGCCAGGCTCCCGATGCCAACGGCTCCGGCCAACACAGTCCAGACCGGATCGCTCAGATCGAAGGCCCCTTTTATGATCATTTCCAAAAAAATCAAAGTAAAAGCAGCGACAATAATAAAGATATTATTCCATATTCCATCAATCAGAATATAGCTCCTGGTTCTTAAATAAGTGTCCGCAAGCAAAAGCACAGACATTAAGAGAAGCCCGTGCAACAACGCATTTTCACGCGCTTTCAGCTGTTTTTTTGTAGACGTATACTGACTCATAAACTCATTCCCCTTTCTCCTATGAAGTATAAGTATATGATAATTCGACAAAATATTCAACCACAAGAAAATTTCCATATTTGCAATTCAAATTTTTTCCTGCTATTATATTCAATTAGATAATATACAGAAAGGAAAATGCCTGTGAAACGATGGATTGTCTTTCTGCTGTGCCTTACTGTCTGCCTGTCCGCATTATCCGGATGCGGCACCGGTAAATATTCCGACAGCAGTTCAAAAAAACTAAATGTTGTTACCACTATTTTCCCTTACTATGATTTTGTGCGTCAAATTGGGAAAGATAAAGTAAAACTCAAAATGATCGTCACCGCGGGCAAAGACAGCCATACATTTGAACCGACTCCGGCCGATCTGATCAGCATACAGAAGGCAGATATTTTTTTCTATAACGGCGGAGCGATGGAATATTGGGTCCAAAAAATACAAAAATCCCAGGAAAACAGCGGACAGGTTTCTTATGCCTTCATGGATTCGGTCAATCCAGTGGAAGAAGAGGTGACAGAGGGGATGAGCCTTCCTAAGGAAGAAGAAGGGGAAACAGAATATGACGAACATATTTGGACATCTCCTGTTAATGCGCAGAAAGTCGTGAAAAAAATCTGCGCCGTCTTATCAAAGGAAGATCCCGGCAACGCCCATTTTTATGAAAAGAATACAATGAATTATTTGAAAAAGCTCAAAAAATTGGACCAGGAGTTCAGAGAAGCAGTAAAACACGGAAAACGCAAGCTCATAGTTTTCGGAGATAAATTCCCCATGCGCTATTTTACCGAGGAATACGGCCTCTCTTACAGGGCGGCATTCCCGGGATGCAGCGAGGAATCGGAGCCCAGCTCCCGGACGCTTTCCTATCTGATTGACTTAGTAAAGAAAGAAGAAATACCGGTCATCTATCATATGGACTTTGGAAGCAGTAAGATCGCGGATGTGATCTGTGAAGCATCCGGTGCCGAAAATATGACGTTTTATTCCTGCCACACCGTGACAAAACGTCAGTTTGACCAGGGCGTCACATACCTGGATCTGATGGAGAAAAATGTGAAAAATCTGGAGAAAGGACTGAGAGAATGACATCCATTATTTCATGCAGTCATGTGGATCTTGGATATGACGGACATGTCATCGTAAAAGACTTAAATATGAAAATAGAACAGGGGGCTTATATTTCTGTCATCGGGCAAAATGGCTCCGGTAAGAGCACGTTTATCAAGACGATGTTAGGTCTTGTGCGCCCTGTCTCCGGGAAAATCCGGCGCAGTCTTTCTGGAAAGGGCATCGGATATCTCCCCCAGCAGACGGAAATGCAGAAAAACTTTCCTGCAACTGCCCTGGAAGTGGTTCTGTCAGGTTTTTTAAGCCGAAAACAGCGCAGGCCTTTTTATATGAGAAAAGAAAAATTTACCGCCATGGAA
This sequence comes from Anaerostipes faecis, assembly GCF_910574135.1. NCBI lineage: Bacteria > Bacillati > Bacillota > Clostridia > Lachnospirales > Lachnospiraceae > Anaerostipes > Anaerostipes faecis. The sequence goes on from NZ_CAJSYK010000021.1 coordinate 44,338, forward strand.
CAGCTAAAGAAGCTTGGAATCCCGGAGCTTTCAAAAACATGCTACCGGGAGCTTTCCGGCGGCCAGCAGCAGAGAGTCCTGCTGGCAAGAGCCTTATGCGCAACCGATCAGCTGCTGGTCCTGGACGAGCCGGTGACAGGTCTGGACCCTGGTGCCGCAAAAGAACTCTATGTCTTGCTGAAGGAACTCAACAAAAATGAGGGCATCGCAATTTTGATGGTTTCACACGATTTGTCCAACGCCTTAAAGGATGCAGATGAGATCCTTCACATCCGGCATGAGGATTACTTTTTCGGCAGTGTCTCAGATTACCGCAGTTCTGAACATTTCCATGAAATGAATGGAGGTGCTGTCCATGGAACTATTTAAAGAAATGGTATCATATCCTTTTATTATCCGTGCTTTTATCGTGGGAATTTTGATTTCCCTCTGTGCAGCCCTGCTCGGTGTGAGTCTTGTGCTGAAAAAATTTTCCATGATCGGGGACGGACTGTCCCATGTGTCCTTCGGAGCACTTTCCATTGCAATAGCCTTCGGGATCGCTCCTTTGAAACTCTCGATTCCGGTCGTTGTCATTGCGGCATTTTTTCTCCTGAAGCTTACTGAGAGCAGCCGGATCAGCAGCGATGCGGCCATTGCTGTCATGTCGGCATCGGCTTTGGCTGCCGGGGTCTTGGTGACTTCCTTTACTACCGGTATGAATATGGATGTATACAGCTATATGTTTGGAAGCATCCTGGCCATGAGCAGAGAAGATGTACGCCTGAGTGTTTTGCTGAGTGCCGCAGTCCTTATTTTGTTTCTCTTTTGTTATCATAAAATTTTTGCTGTCACCTTTGATGAAAGCTTTGCGCGGGCATCGGGAGTAGATGTTTCCTTTTACAATTCGCTTCTTGCGATCCTGACCGCTGTCACGATTGTTATCGGCATGAGAATGATGGGGGCCATGCTCATTTCCAGCCTGGTCATCTTTCCGGCGCTGACGGCCATGCAGATGTTTAAAAGCTTCCGGGGAGTCGTGATCTGTTCCGGCTTCCTCTCCGTCATATGTTTTTGTATCGGCCTGTCGGGGTCTTATCTCTTTTCTGCACCGGCCGGTGCAAGCATCGTCATTGCGAACCTTATAGGATTTCTCGTATTTCGTTTGCTGAGAATGGTTGTCAGACAGAATGTTTGATTTTCAAAACATTCTGTGATAGAATAATTTCATTATTACAAGTTAGGAGAAACATATGAACAAAAAGAGGAATGTGATGCTGACGATCATGAGCATCATTCTGTTGTTAGCCGGGATCTTAAACCTTGTGACCAATGTCACTCTGATGACAAGCCGCAATCTGATGAAGATGGCCATGGAGCAGGTCAGGCTGAGCGGTGCGATCTTAACCGTGTACCTTGTAGTCTGCATTATCTTCGGGATGCTTGAAATAGTGTGCGGAGTTTACGGCTTAAAAGCAGCCAAACATTTTGAATTTGGAGAAACCTGCTTCCAGCTTGCCATCGCACTGGTAGCCGCCGCTGTATTCATATTTATTTTTAATCTCTTTGTAAATGAATTTACGGCTACAAGCCTGGGAGGCTTTGTTTTCCCGCTGCTTTATCTTTATTCCATCAGATTCTGCAAATAATTTCATAAGCAGTCACTAAAAACAGATGATCAGCAGATTATCTGTTTTGTTCTTATTCCATAGGAAAGTTCTTCGAACCTCCCTATGGAATAAAAAAGCCCTGCGGGCAAGTATGCACACAAATGCGTAAGGAAATCATTTGACTGCGTCAAATCGCATTTGGCGCACAAAGCGGAACGAGTCCCTCATGATTGAGGGATTTAGGGAGTTGAAGCGGACTTGTCCGCTTTGTTCCATAGGAAAGTGCGTTCTATGTAAGAATAAAACACTACGAAAGAAGGAGAATACGATGTACATTGCAGATTTACATATCCACTCCAGATATTCCAGGGCTACAAGCAAAGAGTGTGATCCGGAACATCTGGATCTCTGGGCCAGAAGAAAAGGGATTCATATTGTAGGAACCGGTGATTTTACTCATCAGGCATGGAGGGACGAGTTACGGGAAAAATTGGTGTCTGCGGAAGAAGGCCTGTATATCCTGAAAGATGAATTCCGGATAAAAGACGGGATCGCTCCGGACGGCCAGAATCCGCGCTTTGTCATCACCGGAGAGATCAGCTCTATCTATAAAAAGAACGGAAAGACAAGAAAGGTCCATAATCTGATCCTTCTTCCGGGACTTGAAGCCGCAGATAAAATTTCCGCAAAGCTCGAGACCATCGGCAACATTCATTCCGACGGCAGGCCGATCCTCGGTCTGGACAGCCGGGATCTCCTGGAGATTCTTCTGGACATTTCTCCGGATGCGGTACTGGTGCCTGCCCATATATGGACTCCTCATTTTTCACTGTTCGGAGCCTTCTCAGGGTTTGATACGATCGAGGAGTGTTTTGAAGACTTAACGCCTCATATCCATGCGTTAGAGACAGGCCTGTCCTCCGATCCTCCTATGAATTGGAGGCTTTCGGCACTGGACTCCTTCCAGCTGATCTCAAACTCAGACGCCCACTCTCCGGCAAAGCTCGGCCGGGAAGCCAATCTCCTGAACATTGAACTTTCCTATTCGGACCTCACGAGAGCCATCCAGACCGGACAGGGGCTGTACGGAACGATCGAGTTTTTCCCGGAAGAAGGAAAATATCACTTTGACGGACACCGGAAATGCGGTCTTGTGCTGACTCCGTCAGAGACAAAGGAATATGGCGGGATCTGTCCGGTCTGCAAAAAAAAGATCACCATCGGAGTCCAGCACCGGGTAGAGCAGCTGGCGGACAGGCCGGAAGATTATCTCCGTCCTGATGCGAAGCCCTTTGAGAGCCTTGTACCACTTCCGGAAGTCATTGCGGCATCTACAGGAATGTCGGCCGGCGGGAAAAAAGTGAATGCCCAGTTTGAAAAAATGCTCTCGGAGCTTGGCCCGGAGTTTTCTATTTTAAGAGAAGTACCTCTTGAGGATATCCGGCACAGTGCGGGAGCCTGTGTAGAGGAAGGAATCCGACGTTTAAGACGGGGAGAAGTCCGCCGCGACCCCGGATATGACGGAGAATACGGAAAAATCCATCTCATCGAAAAGGACGAGATGGACATCATTAACGGCCAGATGACGTTTTTTGATTCTCTGGGAATTGCCGCTGCAGCCGAGCATGAGAAAAAGAAGAAAAAAATCAGGCCTATGAAAAAAGAAACAGTCATGGATGCAGACGTCCTTAACGTCAGAGATACAGGGATCAACGAAGAACAGCAGGAGGCGGTCGCTGCTGAAAACAGGCCTGTTGCGGTCATCGCAGGACCGGGAACAGGAAAAACGAAAACCCTGGTAGACAAAATAGCTTATCTTGTGAAGGAGCGGAACGTGTCTCCGGCTCAGATTACAGCTGTCACATTTACAAACCAGGCGGCAGCAGAGATGAGAGAGCGGCTTGCCAAGAGGCTTGGAGGAAAACGTGCTGTCAAAGACATGACCATCGGAACCTTTCATTCTATCTGGTGTGGTATATAAAAAGTTGACAGTTTATTCTCAAGGATTTCATAATAAAACCAAGAGAATAAGGAGGTATTCAAAGTGGCACGTAAATATGACCATGAATACAAAGTACAGGCAGTAAAACTTGCCAAAGAAATCGGAGGC
>NZ_CAJSYK010000022.1:0-46742 GCF_910574135.1 Anaerostipes faecis
TTTTTGTAACTGTTATATATAAAGTAAGGGCGAAAAGCCTGTTTTTCAAGACTTTCGCCCTTCATTATCATAGAAGAATCTTATTTACAGACTTTTTTTCATAGTCTCTTTGAAAAGGCACCGGCCGGATTAAACTCCGATGCCTTCTACAAAAATCTTATGAGCATATTCAAATACTAGTCTAACTTGCGCCGTATTCATTTTTGTAATTAATTTGAAGATGCCAATTATGTAATCATATTTTGTCATTTGTCTGTTTCTCCTTTGTTATTCATAGAATGTTTTTTATTGTAAATTAAATTGAGGTCTTAAATACGATTAAGAACATTTATTTTGCAACCTGTTACCGAAAGCACCATAAAGGTTAAGGAGTAAACATGTTTATCCTACAGTAATTCATATCTCTTTTTTTGGTTTTTTATAAATTACCATAATTTACATGCTATAGTACACTTAAGAGGGACGTAACTTTAAAAAGCACTAAGGAGGTAGCACATGAAGGAAAAGAAAAAGGGCGGATGCCTAAAGACACTATTAATCATTTTTGGAGTCTTAATTGTAATCGGAGTAATTGCCAGTATATTTGGTAATGATGAAGATGATACGAAGCAAAATTCCAAAAGCAATAACAAAGTCACTACTGAAAAGATTACCGAATCCACTACTGAGAGAAAGGTTGAACTAGTAAACTTTTCAAAGACATTTTCTCCTGGATATTATACTGCGGGATATGACTTTCCATCTGGTACATATAATCTAAAAGCTACATTCGGGGGCGGAAATGTAATTTCAGAAGGTGCAGGACTAAATTTAATAATGGGCCTTAAATCTGATGATATGTATACAAAAACATATAACAATGCATCTTTCAGTGAAGGAGATATAGTACAAATAGCATCAACATTAAAGTTGAAGTTCAAAACGACAGAAAAGGTAGAAAAGAAAAAATTATTAAAATACGGACGAAAAGGTGAGAAAAAAACCTTATCTCCAGGGAAATATCTAGTAGGAAAAGATATTAAACAGGGAATTTATGATATAACTCTAGTAAATGGATCAGGAAATGTAATATCTGATGATGGAGTCTTAAATGAAATCATGGGTTCAGGAGATACAAGCATGTATGTTAAAAAATTTATGCATGCACCTTTACAAGATGGGACAACCGTTGAAATTGACGGTGTAACTGTCAAAATTTCACCAAGTAAATAGTTTGAAAAAAAGTCCGCCCGGCGGCAACCAGGCGGAAAAAGTTGATACTATTCATGTATGACGTTGAAAATGAATAATACCGTACTCGCAATACATATTATACCATTTCAAACGCCGTGCTTGCAATAGGCGTTCTTTTTGTACTCATTTTTATTACAATATAGATCATAAAATAAAATGGAGGTATAATATTATGCTGAAAACAGACGGAAAATACTGCATCTACTTGAGAAAATCCAGGGCTGATCGTGACACTCAATTATATAATCATAGTAAAGAAGATGTCTTGAAAAGACATCGTGAAATACTTCTCTCTACATCAAGGAATTTAGGTATTCATATCTCTAAAATTTTTGAAGAGGTTGTTTCCGGTGATACCATTGCAGCAAGGCCGGAAGTCCAAAAACTTCTTAGTGAGGTTGAAAATAATTTATGGGATGGCGTTCTTGTTGTAGAGGTAGAGCGTCTTGCTCGTGGCGATACAAAGGACCAGGGCACAATCGCAGACACTTTTAAATACTCTGATACACTAATTATCACCCCTCAGAAAATATATGATCCCAGCAGCGAATTTGACGAAGAGTATTTTGAGTTTGGTTTGTTCATGAGCCGCCGTGAGTACAAAACGATCAACCGCCGTCTAAATCGTGGACGAATAAAGTCCGTGAAGGAAGGGAAATGGATTGCGGCTGAAGCTCCTTACGGATACAGAAAAGTTAAAATTAAAGGTGATAAAGGATATACTATTGCATTTCTTGAGGGTGAAATTGACGTTGCCCGAATGATATTTAATTGGTTTCGTATTGGTGAGTTACAGGAAAACGGCACATACAAGACACTTAGTCCAGACAATATTGCTGTACGTCTTGATTCAATGGGGATTAATCCTCGCAAGGCGAAAAAATGGAGTAGGGCTACGATAAGAGATATCCTTACAAACCCAGCCTATGCTGGTATGGTTCGTTGGGGCTATAAAAAAGAAGAAAAAAGGATGGTTGGTGGTATTCTTTCAGTAGAAAGGAGACGGTCTAAAGATTTTCATTTGTATGATGGCATTCATCCAGCCATAATTACAAAAGAAGATCATTATGCTATTCTTAGGAAATTGACTGGCAATGCCCGATCTTCTTCAGTAAATAGCAACAATAAGCTGAAGAATCCTTTATCTGGATTAGTCTATTGTGATAACTGTGGTCATCTCACAACCAGGCTTGGACAAAACTCAAAAAACAAATATGAAACAATTAAGTGTCCAAATAGAAATTGCGATAATGTTTCTGCACCCTTGGTTTTAGTGGAAGAAAAGATATTAGCTTCATTAAGTGACTGGCTTTCTAAATATAAATTAGAATGTGACAATAAGGATTTTGCGGCGGAAGAATTACATCTAAAGCAAGCATTAATTAGTAATTTATACAAAGATAAAGAAAAAGTCAAAAGACAGTTAGATAAAACATACACTTTACTTGAACAGGAAGTATATACAATTGAGATCTTTGTGCAGCGAAATAAGGCATTGACAGATCAACTACAAGCTATAAACACCAATATTATTGACCTGGAATCTGCCTATAACGCAGAACTTAATACAAAATATGAGTATGAAGAATTGATTCCCAAAATGGAGAATATTATTGATATATATTTTAAAATTGAAGACATACAAACTAGAAATGAATTATTAAAATCTGTATTAGAAAAAGTTACATACAAAAAAACAGTACGGAACACGAAGGGTAACGCACTGAACGCAAACTTTGAAATTACAATTTTCCCGAAACTGCCTAAAAAGAAATAGGTTTTTTATTTTTACTTATTACCATAGACGTGATGATCCTTATGTATATCCCCATTCGTACGTCATCAAAAATACGGAATCTGCATTAGCACCCAAAAGTCCGTAGTCCATTCCTTCATATAACAGGCCTGCCTGTTCTGCAGAAATTTTAGGTGCTAAAGCGACAGACACCTTATATCCTAAGGGATTCATCCGCTCTCTTAAGTTACCTACGAATGCGGCATATCCCTCCCGGTCCTCCGGAAGGATGTATTCAAAATCCACATCCACTCCGGCATATTGCTTTTCCTGAACCGTCTGAACCAGATTCTCAATAAGAACCTGCTGCATCTGAAGATCTTCCGACACAGCCTTAACCAGCTGATTGTTAAAACTTCCGGTCTCTGCAAACGGCGTCAGCACAAGCATGGGATCAACCCCAAACTCCAATGTCTGTTCAATCAGAGGCTCTTCCATAGCCGGCGGTATGAGCGTTCCTTCGGTTGTAAAGCCATAAGAAAAGATCAGAAGTTCATTCAAATATAAGAGTACTTCTCTTAAAATCTCCGTGCTGATATATGGATAAGCATATCCCGTTACATTGAGGTTCCCCAGCTGCTCCTGCCGATAGCGGATCGTTAGCACATCTCCCGGCATCAGATTTGATTCATTCAGCAGATATGGATTTTTTCTGACAATCGAAGAAACCGAGGTGCCGTACTGCTGCGCAATAGATGTCAGCGTATCTCCTTCCTGTACCGTATGGACAACAGAGGGCTCCAGAATGAGCAGTGCCTGGCCGGGCACAACTCTCCCGGCATAAATCTGGTTGTCATAGATCAGCCGGCTACTTGAAATATGAAACTGCCCTGCAATAGAATTAATCGTATCCCCTTCATTTACTACATATATCATACTTCATTCCTTTTTTTGGTCTTTTTCTAAATATATGCACCCGTCAAAAAAGGAATTCCTGGGCTTATTCTTTTCATGCTGCTTCCGTTCTTCCCGCAGATCTTTTCTGCGCTCTTTCCTTACGGTTATTTGTTCTTCCCTCCGGGCAGCCAGCGCCTGCTGGGACTTGGTTCCCAGCCCTTCGTTCCTGTGCCTTCGAAGACTTCTCTGCATTCGTTTGGGATTCAGATTTTTTACCTCTTTGACCGAAACATCCACGGGAGGGCTGAAACGAAGTTCTCCATGATGCTCCATCAGAAATGCCAAGACCTCATAGTCTTTTGGTTCTGCCCCGAACGTAATTTTGGACACTTCCAACCCTCCGTCCAGAACACGTTCATAAATCCCGACCCAAAAGGGTCCGTCAAAATATACTGTCAGCCTGCTCTCGATTTTTTGCATAAAAAACACTCCTCGCTTTCGACAGCAAAGAACGGACAACCGAGGAGGCAGGTTACTGACAGATTTTATCTCTGCGCCCGGACTACCGGCCGGGACTGTGTTTTTATCTTTGCACGATTTAATTTTACATGTTTCATTTTAATCCATTCTCCAGTGGTTTTCAAGGCATGACTGTGTCGGTGGGCCTGCTTTTACCCCAGTCTCCGGCTTCTGATGTGTTTTTCTATCCGGGACAGACAGCGTCACACTCATCACCGATAAAAATCCGGACTTTATGGTTGAGAACATGATCCTTGTGGGTACAGAATAAAAAAGCTCCTTTCAGTGCCAATAAATTCACACTGAATGGAGCTTTTTTATTCCCCTGTATTTCTCTTTCTGTTCAGCAGGACCCTTCCTGCACATTTTTCGGCATCGATCCTCCACTGACATTCTTTGCAGTGCAGGCATCTGCCGGTATTTCTTCCTTCTCTCGCATCTATGGCCCAGTTATAATTGACCAGTACACCCCTGCCGATATCCACCATATCCACACCGGTGCGCTCTAAAATGTCTTCTGCCATCCGGGCATCCGTTATGCTGTTGACCGCAAAAACAGGAACCGATACATGCTTTTTGATCTCCCCCGCGGCATGGATCACATCTTTATACGGAAAATCTTTTGGAGCCTCAGGCTTATCTTCCCCTGAAAATCCATAGGAAATATCCAAGAAATTAATTCCGTGCTTCTCCAGAATCTTTGCATGACGGATACCGTCTGCAAGAGCGGGTTCAAAGGCTCCCAGCCGGATTCCCACAACAAAATTTTCTGGTACTTCTTTTTTGATCCTCTCCAGAATCTCCAACGCAAACTTTTCCGGATGCCGTCCGTATTCGTCGGTTCTTTTGTTGACTCTCGAATTGAAAAATTCACACATCATATACCTGTGGCAGCCGTGCAGCTCCACCCCGTCATAACCGGCTTCATATGCTCTCACCGCAGCTTTAACAAACTGATCCTGCACCTTATGAATCTGTTCTTTCGTCATTTCATGGCCGATTCTTTTCTCTCCGTCTTTGTCCATCTCATAATCGCTCGGACACAGAAGATACTCACCGGAGCCGTTCACCCCTGCGTGATGGATCTGCAAAAATATCGGGCAGCCTTCTTCATGCACCGCACCGACGATCTCTTTCAGCCCGTCAATCTGTCTGTCCTCCCAGATGCCCAGCTGGTCCTTGGAGAGTTTTCCATCCGGGTCAACACAGGTGGCTTCCTGAATGATCAGCCCGGCACCGCCCCTGGCAATGGCTCTGTAATGTTCAATATTTTTGTGCACCACGCAGCCGTCTTCCTTCACCCAGTTATAGCATACCATCGGCGGCACACAGATACGATTCTTTATTTTTAAATGCTTTATGTAAAACGGCTCAAACAATCGTTTCATACGTTCCTCCTGTCATTTTCTGCATCTGATCCTCAGGCATTGATTTTGCATAATAGAAGCTCATCGCCCTTCTGCTGTCCGCATGTATTGTTAACCTGGTGGAAATCCCTCAGAGAGACGACGACAAGTATAAACTGCTTCTCGGGCAATTTTTTGATCATCAGCCCCAGCATATTGAAAAATTCCTTCCGGTTGGGCACATTGATCAGATAATCCATCGAAATCTGCTTATTCTGCAGGTGCAGATAAATTATAAGCAGGGCACAGGTTGCTGCAGATCCGGACAGAATTACATTTGGATACCTCTGCTGGACCAGAATAACCAGTACGGCCAGAATCGGAAAAGCCGCAAGTATATAGTATATATTTCTGTCAATCTTTCTCTTGTTCAGTACGGTGACCACAATGCTGATGGCACAGTACGCATAAAAGATCAAATAAGTGTAGACTATCCACGGCCTCCTTACATAACCCTGCCCAGGGCTGATATCAAACAGATTTCTGGTCAATGGGTTGATCAGAACGAGCACACTGTACACTAGGGCAGGTATGATTCCAAAGCCTATGACCTTTCTCAGTTCCTTCCTCTCTGTATAGACGATAGATACGGTGTAAAGCCCCCATCAGCGGTGTCAGAATATAGTAAACCATTATTACAGGCCAGGTCATCCATATGGGAAACTCATCGACACGTTAAATCATGGCCGTAGACAGAATGTTGGTCAAAATTGATCCTGACGTAATCAGAAGACACCCCTGAAAAATATTATTTTTTAATGTGGTGAGATGGCTTACCTTTCTTGAATGTACCCACATGATCCCCTCATTTTTTGTCCCCTTATACATATCCTTATCTTACCATGACTTCTCTTGAAAGAAAATGATCATTTTACTCTTCCCACTCATAATACCTGCCTCAAAAAGCGATATGGATTTACACTGTATTCTCCATGCCCTGCATCCTTCCGATATATGCCGAGGTGCAGATGTACCGGGAACTTCCCCACTGTTCCCTCTTCCTTCCCATATCCTGAATCCCCCATATACCCGATCATATCTCCCGCATGAATCTTTGTTCCCTGTTTGATTCCGGGAGCATAACTGTAAAGGTGTGCATAATAAAAATAAATACCTTTCGGAGAACGGATGCCGACACGGTAGCCTCCCAGTTTCAGCCATCCGATCTGCTCTACGACTCCGTCAGACATACTGAGCACAGGTATTTCACCTCTCTTCTTCGATACCGTATCGGACATAATATCCGTGCCCTCGTGATGCCTGTCTCCGCCAAAATTCCTCGCCTCATTCCAAGAATCCGAATAGTTTACAAACGGTATATATTCATCCGGCACCGGAGGTCCCTTGATCTCCTCTTGTATCAGCGGATCCGGTCTTCCGCTTTTACATCCGGTATTTCGGTATTCCTGATATACCTTTTCTTCTTCGATGGCTTCGTTCCGCCTTAGAATCCTTTCCACAGTCACACTCTCGGCTGTGACCAAAAGTCCCAGGAAAAACACCGTGCAAAGCAGCCAAAAACTCCTTTTTGTATTGTTCATCCGCTTCATCCCCTATTCTTTTCTGCACTATGTATATGCAAAAAAGAATAGAGTTACAACCTAAGGATTTCCCAGAAGGTATTCATACAGCATCTGTTCAAATGCTTTCACATCGATTGGTTTCGCAAAATGCCGGTCCATGCCCGCCCGCTTTGCATTTCCGGCCGTCTGTGTCTGCAGCTTGAATACTCTTCACAAGACTGTCTTAATCGTCCGGATGAATCAGATTCTTTTGCTTATGTTTTTTCAGCAAATCCTCATTGCAGTAGGATCCCAACGCAAATACCGTAGTCGGAACCCAATACATCTTTCCCTTATCTTTCATCTTAGTCAGCATTTGATCTGTATAGTCCGGAATCGTATGAAGGCCCGACAGATCTGCCACCTGTTCTTTCGCCTTCAGTTTCAGAAGGATATCGTGATTGATCATGAAAACATCAGCACCCTTCCCTGTTTCCATCCGCTTTTCCAGGGCTTCAAAGTATTCTGCCCCTTTCAGGCTCTCATATGATCTCCTCGATTACTTTGACATTTTCAGGCTCATATTTGTTCCGGAAAAACGTAATAAATAATAGTAACATCCTCAGAATCTGTTTCTTCATTCAAGACCGTATTTTTGCCGCTGCACCCGCTCAGTGCCAATGTACAGATGAACACAGCACCTTGTCATCTTCCTTTTCTTCATTGCACCTATCCCCTTTTCTGTGTAAATAATGATTCTTTACGTCTGCGGATCATCGGAAAGGGGCAACAGCCCGTCCAAACATTCCAAAACTTCTTTGTTGACACGGTCACTTTGCATGATCTCTCTTCCGTCGGACAGCAGGCCGCCCTGATATTCACCGCAGATATCGGCCCCTAAGATTTTTCTTTCCTGTGATATCATTGTACATATCCTGCAGACCTGCCCGACGGTCATGCTGCCCTGGTCCCAGTTTGTGGACATCTCGCTCTGGCTCAGCACATCCTTGTCCAAAGACAGATAGACATCCGTCAGGATCTCTCTTTGAAGCCATGTCTTCCAGTCAAAATCCGGGGATATAGCTTCTTCCTCCGGCACTGCCGCCATGTGGTTTCTGTATCTCGGCTCCACCTCCCGCAGATATGCGGCCGAAGTACCGATCAGAATCACTTTTTTTAGATGTTCAATCTCGTCCATGGCCCTCCGCACCCAGCATCCGCAGGATAAAAGTTCAGGAAACAGCGGCTTCTGAAGATCAGTGTGGTAGTCAAACAGCACCAGCGTAAAATCCCTGCACATCTCTTTTTGCAGAAGAAAGGAGACATAATGGTAATTTCCGGAACCTAGAAAATAAATATGAGAGGGCTTTCCTGCCCTGATCCTTTCTCTGATCGTCTCCGCCGCAGTATCCTCACAGTATCCGTTGGTCCCCTGAACTTCTGTCAGGCCGATCCGCTGATAAGGGGCTGATTTATAAAACTCTTCCTTATCGTATAAATCGTCAAAGTCCAGGACCGTAATCATCTGCTGCACATCACTCACTCCTTTTCGGTCTGTTAAAGATAAATCTTAATGAATTCCTCCGGCGGGACCGGCCTGCCGTAATCCTCTCTCTCAGCAGTACGCCGGCTCCTGCGAACAAATGAGTAATCATGACGATCGACAGCAGATTCAGTATGGATAAGTTGAACAAATACTCTGCTCCCGCCGTATGCATCGCTTCAAACTTCTTTGCCGCCCTGACACTCAGCCGGAACAGCGCACAGGATAGCATCGTGATGCACATGGCCGTAGCATCTAAAATATTCAAAATCCGCCCTCCCAGGAAAGCGGTTATAAATTCCTGATAAGGCGGATATGGAAAACTCTTAAATAAAAGTACAAAGGAACCCAGAATTAAGCCCCTGCTTAACCGATAAAATCGCTGTCGATTTCCCAAGATCCCTATAATAATTCCTGATTTTCATTGCATAACTCCCCAGATTCGATCACTGCCCGGACATCTGTTCATGTTCTTCCCTGAGATTCTCATATAGAGTCATAGAGTCCCAAGTCTGGTTTGTATCCGTCAGAACGGCCTTTAAATTTATCTTTTTAAGCTTCTCTTTTCGGAAACTCAAAATCATCTCATCAATCTGACGGCCGGAGAAGCCTTTCATGACAAGCATCTCTTCTGTGAATCCGGGGCCGTCATAGCAGCTGTCTCCTGGTTCAATGCCGGGAACTCCTGCCAGTGCCCCGATTGGTTTCAGATAATCTTCTTTTTTTATATTTTTTATCCGTACACCCATGCGGATCAGGATAAACTTTATCTTTCTTGCCCGCTCAGAGCTGTCTAAATTATATAGCAATACAGCTGCACTGCCGTTTTTTGCTTGATTCATTTTTATTTCCTGCCTTTTTGTTATAGTAGTTTTATTATACCATATTTGAATGAAATCTTACAAACATGCAGACTATAAAATGAAGCTATTTTACAAAAACATAGAAAGCGTACAGCAATATGCCTGATCATCTTTTAACGGAAACCGTGATGCTCTGCATCCACCTCTTGGAACTTTTCGGGATCTTTGTCATCGTCTTTGGCTGTATCAAGGCTTTTCTCCAATATCTCCGGGCAGGATTTACCACGGAGGGAAGGGAGATCAAACTGGAATTGGCCAAAATGCTGGCTTTTGCCCTGGAGTTCAAACTGGGAGGCGAAATACTCAGGACCGTCATCACCAAAAACATGAACGAACTTTATATGCTGGGAGCCGTCATCCTTTTGAGATCTTTTCTGACTCTGGTGATCCACTATGAAATCAAGTTCGAGTCAGATTAATAACTCTCCATCAGCCTGCCGAGCCGCCGGATTCCCTCCCGGATCACTTCCGGCTCGGAATTCGTATAATTCAGGCGGAATGTGGGCACCGGCTTCTCATCGTTCACATAAAACGGATTGCCCGGTACGAAAGCGACCTTTTCTTTCATCGCACGATCAAATAATTCGAGGGATGACTCGCCTTCCGGAAGAGATCCCCATACAAACATGCCTCCTTTCGGCATGGTATAAGTGACAGTGTCCGGAAAGAAATCCTTCATTGCCTGGAGCATGACATCGCTCTGCTCTTTATAGAGGGCTTTGATTTTGCCGATGTGTTCGTTTAATTCATGGTTCATGAGATAATCATACACTGCATACTGGGCAAATATATTGCTGTGCAGATCGGCCGCCTGCTTTGCGGTCACAAGATGCTGCATCAGTTCTTTGTCTTTCGTGCAGATCCATCCAAGTCTCATTCCCGGTGTGATGATCTTTGAAATCGTCCCGAAGAGCACACTCTTTTTCAGGCCGAACGATCCGATATAAGGAAGCGCCTCTCCCTCAAACTTCAGCTGTCCGTACGGATCATCCTCGATCAAATAGGCAGAATAGCGGTTTAAAAGACTGCACAGTGCATTTCTTTTCTCCACAGAATATGTAAGTCCGGTTGGGTTTTGAAAGTTTGGAACCGTATACAAAAGTTTTACATTCCTCTCCTCCAGGATCTGCTCCAGCCTGTCCAGATCCATCCCATCATCCAAAAGAGGCACCGGGCAGAAATCCGGCTCAAATACGGTAAATGCCTGAATAGCTCCCAAATAGCCGGGTTCTTCGATCGCCAGCGCGTCACCGGGATTGATCAGTACCTTTCCCATCAGATCCAAAGCCTGCTGCGACCCTGTCGTGATCAATACATCGACCGCCTGTACATCCATCCCGTATTCGTCCCGGTATCTCTTTGCCACCCATTCCCTGAGCGGCCGGTAGCCTTCCGTACTGGAGTACTGGAAGACCTCATCACCATATTGGTCAATGACCCTTTCCATAGACTGTTTAAGATCTTCCTTTGGAAAGGAAACCGGATTAGGCAGTCCTCCTGCAAAGGAGATGATGTCATCCTGCTGGATCACTTTTAAAATTTCCCTGATAAAGGATGCGGGCGTGTTTAAGATTCTCTCTGAAAACTGTGTCATACTTTTGTACCTCTTCTTTCCGCGATGATGTAAGAAAAGCTCTAAACCGGACATCCTCCGGCCTAGAGCGTTCAAATAATGAATTTTGCTTATTATATTCCTTTCTCTTCTGTCTGTCAAGAAATCGCGGACTATTTTATCTTCACCTGTTCTATGTTCTTAATGATGATTGTGCTTCCTCCTCCCTGTTCTTCCAAGATCTCCACATTGTCTTTTGTGATATATTCTTCCATGGGGATCTTAATCTCGATCCCTGCGTCGGTCTCAAGAATCTGATATTCCAGCTTCTTCACGGTATTTTCTTTGGCCACCGTAAAGGTATCATACTGCAGGTCATATCTCTCGATGCGGTCATCAAACTCCTGTTTCTTCTCCGTGCTGTCTCCAAAGATCCTGTCGCCGATCTCGTTGACCCGAAACTCATTTTTTTCCGCGAATTCTTCTCTCAACTTACTCCTGGCATCCAGTCGGTTTCTAAGAGGTTCATTCTCGTACCGGTTATTGATGTCTGTGATCACCTTGTTTAAGATCTGGAACTTCTTTTTGGGAGCCATGTCCGCATGGCACTGAAGAAAGCGCTCCGAAATATAGTTAATCTTGTCGCCTGTCAGCATCTCAAACTTCTTTTCCACCAGCTGGACCTTATACTCCAGAAGATCCACGATCACGGCCTCTGTAAGCTTTGCCCCGTCCATAGGCATCACCCGCTGCTTTACAATGTCGTTGACTTCGTTTTCTTCCTCTTTATGTATGTAAGTCTCCTTATAATTCATTTTCAGAAGCGCCAGATGTACGACGCTGTAAAGCTGGAAACTGACCACGATCAGGTCTGCCGCCGGAATCGTCACACTGTCGCACATAATATCAAAAAGACTTTCCGACAGTACACGGCTGGCTTCCACAAAGCTTTCGTCCTCCTTTTCATCCATCGATTCCAAAAGGCTTAAAACCGGTGAAAGACTTCCGTCAAACTGGCATTTTTTTGTGTCATCGCTTTCCAGTATTTTAAAAATGTGTCCTCTGATAAACTCCATCAAGTCCGGACCCATATCCAGCAGGTCATTGGACAGGCCAAGGTATCCGTTATGGCTGTCCAGTATATGGATGATTCCTTTTCTGATGATAATATCGTCTCTCTGTATCTGCATGTTTATCCTACTTTCTAATAAATTTTCTTTAACTATTATACTAGAAAAAATCCGTCCGGACAACTCCGGACGGATCTCCATAACCCCTTCACCTTACATTTCTGCAAGAACATTTTTGACATATTCATAAGCTCTCGGGCAGTGGCTCTTTAAAGAAGCTCTGTTCATAGAATACTCTTTAAATACCTCTGTAAAAAACTCTTTGTTGTTTGATACTGCATATGCACGGTTGTCGCCGGCAAAATTGTTCTTTTCTGCCGTCTGCCCCTTTCAGCAAAGAAGAATTCGGATTCGTCTGGATGGTCATACCCACTCTGTTGAATTCGCTGATTACTTTGTCATCGACGATGCCCTTTAACTGACCGATATTTGCATTTCCTGCCTGCGCAAAATTTGTTGTTTTGATAACCTTTTTAATGATTGTTGTTGTTTTGACAGTTTTTTTCTTTGCTTTTTTTGTTGTTTTTACAACAATGTCAGTCTGAACTGTCTCTTCTACTTTTTTAGATACGCTGGTGATCACTTTTTTAGTAGTCTTTTAAGTTTTTTTGTTGTGACCTTTTTACGTTTTACTATTTTCTTTAATTTATATATCTTTGTTTTAACTTTTTTGGATGTACTTGTTTTGACCGTTACTTAATTGCTGGCTGCTGCCACAGGTTCTGCTGCCGGAGCTGTGAACCCGATAACAAGCAAAACTGCCAATGCACTTACCAGAACTTTTTTGATTGCTTTCTTCATGATCATGTGCCTCCTCATTTCACAGATACAAGCCAGTGACCATCTTAATCTCTGGTACGAAAAAAGCAACCTGCTTATTTCTTACACATGAGCTTCTCTCATGCGGCAACCGGCTGTCATAAATATAGTCACTTTTCAGCCATCTTCTCCTGAGACATTTTTGCCTGCTTGCGCAGGTCTTTTAATTTTGTAGAAAACATTTTATGTTCCTCCTCTGTTTTGATGGTGAAAGTATAGCAATCAAAGTTTTTTCCAGCAAGCAACTATAGTTTACATCTGAGTATTTTATGCAACTTTCCGTAGCAAAAGAGGTCCTGCACGGATGCAGAACCTCTTTTATAAGTTTTATTGATGTTTATAATTATTTTACTACAGTCTTTAACTGTTCTGTCAGCATTGGAACGATCTTATTTAAATCTCCAACGATTCCATAGTCTGCTACATCGAAAATCGGTGCTGTGTCATCTTTGTTGATTGCAACGATAATGTCAGCCTCTTCCATACCTGCCACGTGCTGGATTGCTCCTGAGATACCAATTGCAAAGTATACATTTGGGCGTACAGTCTTACCAGTCTGTCCAACCTGGATATCTCTAGGCTTCCATCCTGCGTCTACTACCGCACGGGAACAGCTCACTTCTCCACCTAAAACTTCTGCTAAATCTTCTAAGATCTTGAAGTTTTCAGGGCTTCCGACTCCACGTCCGCCGGATACAAGGATGTTTGCATCCATGATATCCACAACGTCAGTCACAGATTTTACAACTTCCATGATCTCAACATATTTATTGTCCGGAGTAAATCCAGGATTGAATTCAATCACTTCCGCTTTTGCTCCTTCGATCTTGTCGATCGCCTGCATAACACCAGGACGTACTGTAGCCATCTGAGGACGGTTATCCGGGCATGCAATGGTAGCGATCGTATTTCCGCCGAACGCAGGACGTGTCATCAGTAACTGGTTATGTTTCTGCTCTTTTCCCGGAATTGCTACTAATGGGAAATCACCGATTTCAAGGACTGTACAGTCAGCAGTAAGACCAGTTGCAACTCTCGCAGACACACGAGGTCCTAAGTCTCTACCGATTGCTGTCGCACCAACTAACATGATTTCTGGTTTGTATTCATTGATCACAGATGCAAGTGCATGTGTATAAGGCTCTGTTCTGTATTCTTTCAGTTCAGGATCATCAACTACGATCACCTTGTCCGCACCGTAAGCTGCAAGTTCATCTGCAAGGTCTTTCACTTCAGATCCAATTAAAACAGCTGTAACATCTGTATCTAAATCTTTTGCAAGGTCTTTGGCTTTTCCAAGTAATTCAAAAGCGATGCCGCTTAATTCATTGTCCACCTGCTGTGCAAAGACATAAACTCCTTTATATTCTTCTAAACCCATTTTATTCACCACTTTTCCTTTTTAAATTAGATTACATGTTTTTCTTTCAATTTGTCCATGATATATGCTACGGATTCTTCCGGATCAAGGGTTACCTTTTCCCCTGCACCTTTACGAACCTTATCAGATGCTTTCGCAATCTTTGTAGGTGATCCGGCAAGTCCGATGTTTGCATCATCGACATCTTTTAAGTCTTTTCTTCCCCAAACAGTCACTTCTGCATCGTATGCATCAAAGATTCCGCCCGGTGTCATGTAACGCGGCTCGTTTAATTCAGAAAGTGCTGTGATCAGGCAAGGCATTTTTGCCTTTACAACATGATATCTGTCTTCATACTGACGTTCAACAACAACATTGTCTCCGTCGATTTTGATATCCTGAGCGTAAGAAATAACTGGAATATCCAGATGTTCTGAAATCTGAGGACCTACCTGTGCGGTATCTCCATCGATTGCCTGACGTCCTGTGATGATCAGGTCGTAGTCAAGATTTCTGATCGCACCTGCAAGCGTTGTAGAGGTAGCCCATGTATCTGCTCCTCCGAGAACTCTGTCTGTGACAAGGACTCCCTTGTCTGCTCCCATAGCCATAGCCTCACGTAAAACTTCATCTGCTTTCGGAAGTCCCATCGTAAGAACAGTAACTTCTGCATCATATTCATCTTTTAATTTTAATGCCGCTTCCAATCCAGCTTTATCATCTGGATTCATGATGGTCAGCATTGCACCTCTATCCAAAGTACCATCCGGGTTAAATTTAACTCCGCCCTTAGTATCTGGTACCTGTTTTACACATACAACGATTTTCACAGTAAAGTACCTCCCTTATTTTAACAGATTTCCAGAAATGACCATACGCTGAACTTCAGATGTTCCTTCGTAGATCTCTGTGATCTTAGCATCGCGCATCATACGTTCTACATCGTATTCTCTGATATATCCGTAACCACCGTGTAACTGAACAGCCTTTGTTGTCACTTCCATTGCCACTTCTGCTGCATATAACTTCGCCATAGCTGCTTCCACACTATATACTTTCTGTGTAGCTTTTGCCATTGCCGCTTTATAAACTAACAGTTTTGCAGCTTCCACCTTAGTCGCCATATCAGCTAACTGGAACTGTGTGTTCTGGAACTGTCCGATCGTACGTCCGAACTGTTTTCTTTCTTTTACATATTCGATGGTTGCTTCTAATGCACCTTCTGCCAGTCCAAGAGCCTGGGAAGCGATACCGATACGTCCGCCGTCAAGAGTATGCATTGCGATTCCGAATCCTTTGCCCTGTTTTCCTAATAAGTTTTCTTTTGGAATGCGGCAGTCTTCGAAGATCAGTTCATAAGTGGAAGATCCGCGGATACCCATTTTCTTTTCCTTTGTTCCAAAGGAGAATCCTGGAGTTCCCTTATCTACGATGAATGCAGAGATCTCTTTTAATTTTCTTCCGCGTTTTTCAATGATTCCTGTAACAGCGATCACGATGTAAACGTCTGCTTCTTTACCATTTGTGATGAAGCATTTAGAACCGTTTAATACCCACTCGTTACCGTCTAAGACAGCCTTAGTCTGCTGTCCCTGAGCGTCGGTACCAGCTCCCGGTTCAGTCAGGCCGAATGCACCTAATTTCTTACCGGATGCAAGATCAGGAAGGTATTTTTTCTTCTGTTCTTCTGTACCGTAAGTCTGGATTGGATCACAGCACAGAGATGTATGTGCAGATACGATAACGCCTGTGGTACCGCAGACTTTTGATAATTCTTCTACACACATAACGTATGTCAGAGGATCACAGCCCTGTCCGCCGTACTCTTTCGGAATCGGGATACCAAGAAAACCATTCTTAGCCATCTTCTGAACAGTTTCTTTTGGGAACTGTTCTGTTTCATCCACGTCCTGTGCAAGAGGCTTTACTTCATTTTCGGCGAACTCTTTGAACAGAGTTCTTGCCATTTCGTGTTTCTTACTTAATGCGAAATCCATTTCTTATTCCTCCATTTAATTATTTACTATAATCGTAGAATCCTTTGCCGGTCTTCTGGCCTAACATACCGCCGCGTACCATCTTTCTCAGCAATGGATGCGGACGATACTTGGTATCTCCAAACTCATTGTAAAGCACTTCCATGATAGCAAGGCAAACGTCTAATCCGATCAGGTCACCCAATGCTAACGGTCCCATCGGGTGGTTAGCTCCTAATTTCATGGCTGTATCAATACCTTCTACAGATGCTACTCCGTCTGCATAGATTCCGATTGCTTCGTTGATCATAGGGATGAGGATTCTGTTAACAACAAATCCAGCTGCTTCTTCTACCTGAACCGGTGTCTTTCCAATATCTTTAGAGATCTCGATAATTCTGTCAACCGTTTCCTGAGGAGTATTGATTCCTGCGATAACTTCAACAAGCTTCATAACCGGAGCCGGATTGAAGAAATGCATACCGATCATCGGACGGTCAAGTCCTGCTCCGATTTCAGTAATAGAAAGGGAAGATGTATTGGTAGCGAAGATTGCTTCCGGTTTGCAGATATCCTGTAATTCTTTGAAAGTCTGCTTTTTGATCTCCATGTTTTCAATCGCTGCTTCCACAACAAGGTCACAGTCAGTGCAGATGTCTTTCACACCAGTTGTGATTTTAGCTAAAATGGCGTCAGCTTTTTCCTGATCCATCTTACCTTTTGCTACTCTTTTTTCGAATCCTTTTGCGATTCTTGCTTTTCCGTTTGCTGCGAATTCTTCATTGATATCGCAAAGGTAAACTTCATAGCCTTCTGTCTGCGCAAATGCCTGAGCAATTCCGCTGCCCATTGTTCCAGCACCGATAACTCCAACTTTCATTATGATTCCTCCTGTATTTAAACTCTAATTGTTGCCTGACACTGATTATTTATTTTTGAATCCGTCGACTTTCGTCTTGTTTAAGAATGCTTCCATGCCTGCTCTCTGGTCTTCACTCTCGAAGCAGCTTCCGAATGCTTTTTCTTCCACGACAATGGCCTGATCCATGTCCACATCCAGTCCTTCATTGATGGCTTTCTTTGAAGCGCGGACTGCAATAGGAGCATTCTTAGCGATCTTCGCAGCCATCTTCTTTGCTGCATCCAAGAGATCTGCCTGCGGATATACAGCATTTACAAGTCCGATCCTGTATGCCTCATCTGCTTTGATATTGAAAGCAGTATAAATCATTTCTTTTGCTTTTCCAGCGCCTACAAGACGGGCAAGCCTCTGAGTTCCTCCAAATCCAGGAGTAATTCCAAGACCTACTTCCGGCTGGCCGAATACTGCGTTTTCAGCACAAAGGCGGATATCACAGCTCATGGAGATTTCACATCCTCCTCCCAGTGCAAATCCGTTCACTGCGGCGATGGTCGGAATAGGGAATGTCTCTAACTTGCGGAACACGTCATTTCCCTTCTTACCGAAGGCTTCTCCTTCTGCTTTTGTCAATGTACTCATCTCAGCGATGTCAGCTCCGGCCACAAAGGATTTATCTCCTGCTCCGGTAAGGATCAAGGCTCTTGTATTTTCCAGATCAACAGCATCCAGTGCTTCCTCAATCTCGCCGAGCACCTGGCTGTTTAATGCATTTAATGCTTTTGGACGGTTGATGGTGAGGATACCTACAAAACCTTCTGTTTCATATGTGATGAATTCCATGGATTCAATCTCCTTTCAAATTAAATTAGTCCATTTCAACGATGGTAGAGCATCCCATACCGCCGCCGATGCAAAGTGTTGCAAGACCTTTCTTAGCTCCCCTGTCTTTCATTGCATGAAGCAGAGTAACCAAGATACGGCATCCTGAAGCTCCAACCGGATGTCCGATGGCAATCGCTCCGCCGTTTACATTTAATTTGCTTAAGTCGAATCCTAAGTCTTTTCCTACTGCTACAGACTGAGCTGCAAATGCTTCATTTGCTTCGATCAGGTCGAAGTCATCAATGCTCATTCCTGTTCTTTCCATAACTTTTCTTGTAGAAGCAACTGGTCCGATACCCATGATCTTAGGATCTACACCGCCGAGTGCTCCGGCAACCCATGTAGCCATCGGGGTAACGCCTAATTCTTTTGCTTTTTCTTCACTCATAACTACAACTGCTGCTGCACCGTCATTGATTCCTGAAGAGTTAGCAGCTGTCACCATTCCGCCCTGTTTGAACGCTGGTCTTAATCCTGAGATTCCTTCTGCTGTTGTTCCCGGACGAGGACCTTCATCTTTGTTTACGATAATGGTTTCTTTTTTCTTTTTTACTTCTACCGGTACGATCTCTTCGTCGAATTTTCCGGCTTCCTGAGCTGCAACTGCCTTCTGCTGGCTCGCTGCTGCAAACTCATCTAATTCTTCACGGGTAAGTCCCCACTGGTCACAGATGTTCTCTGCTGTCATACCCATGTGGTAGTCATTAAATGCACACCATAATGCATCATTAACCATAGCATCTTTTAATACGCCGTTGTTCATACGGTATCCGAAACGTGCCTGATCTAATACATATGGAGCCATTGACATGTTCTCACATCCGCCTGCTACGACAACGTCAGCGTCACCGCTTCTGATCATGTCTGCAGCCATGTTTACCGCCTTCAGTCCGGAACCGCACACAACGTTGATCGTTGTTGCCGGAACTTCGATCGGAAGACCTGCCTTGATGGATGCCTGACGAGCAACATTCTGTCCTAAACCAGCCTGGATAACACATCCCATGTATACTTCATCTACCTGCTCTGGCTTAACATTCGCTCTGTTCAGCGCTTCTTTGATAACGATTGATCCTAAGTCAGCAGCCGGAGTTGTGCTCAATGCTCCGCCCATCTTACCTACTGCTGTTCGACAAGCACTTGCAATAACTACTTTTCTTGACATATCAATTCCTCCATAATAATTCTGTGTTATATAGTGTTTGGCAGTTTCCCGCCGATATGTTAATAGTATCACAATCACTTTTTCATTTCAATTACTAATTTTTTTCAGGCTTTAATCCAGGCTTCATATCATCTTAAAAACTGCGTATTTAAGCCATTTGTTTTAGTCTTTTGTATACAGTATAGATTGTACTTTTTTAAATACATCCATATGTTCGTTTTTTTATTTAGAAAAATTTCATATATTTTTAGACATTGTATCCCTTAAAATCAACATAAAATCGTCACAAAATTAACAATATACACTGTTTTCATGATGAAGGCTTATCATAAGCATCTGTGCCTGTCTCTTTTTCCTTCATTTTTTATCTTAAAAGAGGCAGGCTACCGGTTAATTTATTCACCATCTTTTTGGGTCCGCACAGGGCAATCCCGAGATAATCGAGCTGTTCCTCTGCCGTCTGTAACATTTTTTCAATAAACTCACTGTAAATCATACAGCCCTGAGCCAGATCAGAGAAGTCTGCCGCGATAAGTTCTTTAAACTCGGGCAGATTTACTTTATACCTCAATTCTTTTAAAATTTCACGGCTGCCTTTCAGGACAGGCACAGGAAAAGTTATGATTCCCGGATGCCTGAGGAATAAAAGATTTGACCGGGGTACCTTTTTAACACCCCGGTCAAATCTTTTATCGTTATCCCTCTATTGAAATGTATTCCTCTGCCGGAACTTCTTTTCTTTCCTCGGCCTTTGGAAATCTCAGCACCAGTTCGCCGTTGTCAAACTTCGCCTTGATATCCTCCTGTTTCAGTTCTTTTCCGACATAGAAGCTTCTGCTGCACTGTCCGGAGTAACGCTCTTTCCGGATATAGTTGCCCTCTTTGTCTTTCTCATCTTTTGCTTCGTTCTTTGCCGCACTGATGGTCAGATAACCGTCTTTCAGCTGGGCGGAAATATCCTCCTTGCTGAAACCAGGAAGTTCCATACTTAATTCATATCCGTCTTCTGTATCTTTGATATCTGTCTTCATGCCGCGTTCAAAATCTCCAAAGCCAAAACGGTCAGCAGGAAATGCATTTTTAAACGCCCGGTCCATCCATCCGTCAAAAACATTTTCTCCAAAAATACTTGGCATCAACATAAGTCATTCCTCCTATTCTATCTCCTGTACGGGAATACCCGCACTGTTATATGTTGTTTATTTGTTCTATGTGTAATATAACAATTATCTTTCAATATGTCAACTCCTCCAATAAAAGTTCACAGTTTTTTCACAAAACAATCATTCAGAAAAAGGCTCGGGAGCCTGTTTGCTCCTGAGCCTTTAAATCACATATAGTATTTGTCGAAGAAGTTTCCCACCAACGGAAGGAAACATCCAGAGGCAGTTTTTTATCACTATTGTAGGAACACATTTCAAAGCGTGACGGAAATAGTAATAAAAAACTCAATTATCTGTCCTGCATACTGATGGAGTCGATCGCGACACTTCCGCCCCGCACCACCTCAATACTGGAAAACCTTTTCTTAAAAACTTTTAATATAGAGTTGTTCTTCGCTTCTGTCCGTACAGATTCGATCAAAATACTGTCTTTCCCCATATCCTTCACACGAAATTTGAATACCTGCGCCATCTGAAACACTTCATTTCTGTCCTTCTGGGTACAGCCTTTCACCTTGATAAACATGATCTCTTTCATGCGGATAGACATGTTTGTGTAATCCATGACTTTGATAACTTCCACGCTGCGGTTCAGCTGTTTTTTAATCTGCTCAAAGGTGGCGTCATCGCTTTCTACGCTTATCGTCATTCTGGACACCGTCTCATCTTCTGTCGTTCCCACCGTGAGACTCTGCAGATTGTAGGATTTTCCTGAGAACAGACCCGCAATCCTCGCCAGCACTCCCACACGGTTTTCAACATATAAGGATAACCATCTTTTTTCCATAGAAAAACCTCCTATCGATCCATAATCATTTCGTTGATGGAACCGCCTGTCTTCATCATCGGGAATACCAGCTGCTCACTGTCAATAATGAATTCTATCAATGTCGGTCCGTCGGTCTTTTCTTTTGCCTTCTCAAATGCTGCATCAATCTCTTCCGGCTTGGTCACACGGATACCCTGAGCTCCGTAGCTTTCCGCAAGTTTCACAAAATCCGGTGTATACGGAGGGCACGGATGGTTCTCCGGCGTACAGTTACCTTTGCAGCTCTTTCTATATTTCAGACATGTACTTGCGAACCTTCTATTATAGAAGAGATCCTGCCATTGTCTCACCATGCCCAGATATCCGTTGTTAAAAATACAGAATACCACAGGAAGCTCCTGCACTACTGCCGTCGCCATCTCCTGGATGTTCATCTGGGCTCCGCCGTCTCCGCTGATGCATACCACTTCCCTTCCGGGATTTCCGATACATGCACCCAAAGCCGCCGGGAATCCGTAGCCCATAGTGCCCAGACCTCCCGAGGTGAGCAGCTGGCGATTTCCGTGGAGCTCCACATACTGTGTCGCCCACATCTGATTCTGCCCTACATCTGTGACAACGATCGGTTCTTTGAAATCTTTATTGATGGCCTCTATGATCATCTGAGGAGTCAGATTTCCTTTGGCACCCTCCATCTTGATCGGATGGGATTTCTGCCAGCTCTCCATCATAGAGATCCAGCGCTCCACATTAAGAGCCGGTTCTTTCTGTGCCAGTTCCAGAATATCTAAAATGGCTTCCTTTGCATCTGCAACGATTGGGATATCCACGGTTACATTTTTAGAAATGGCCGCCGTGTCGATATCAATATGTATGATCTTTGCCTTGGACGCAAACGTACCAAGTTTTCCTGTGATCCGGTCATTGAATCTCGTTCCGATGGAAAACAGGACATCACAGTTGGCAATGGCTTCATTTGCAGCAAAATTTCCGTGCATGCCGATGTTGCCAAAATAGAGCGGATGGTCTGTAGGCAGTACTCCGCGACCCATAATCGTGGACACCACAGGTACCTTCAGTATTTCCGCAAGCTTTGTCATCTCTTTGTGGGCTCCGGCAATCTTTGTTCCTCCACCGATAAGAAACAGCGGCTTCTTGGACTTATGAAGAGCTTTCATGGCTCTCATCACCTGTCCGTGGTGTACTTTCGTATTCGGTTTATATCCTCTGATATTGACGCTGTCCGGATACTCCTCGCTGCCGAAGGTGCCCATCACATCCTTTGGAAGATCGATCAGCACCGGCCCCGGTTTTCCGGTCCTTGCGATATAAAAAGCTTCTTTGATGATACGGCCCAGATCTGCCCTGTTCCTGACAACGATCACAAATTTGGCGACATTCCTTGTCACTCCCACGATATCTACTTCCTGGAACGTGTCATTTCCGATCAGCGGAAGCGCCACCTGTCCGGTGAAGCACACAAGCGGTACACTGTCATAATTCGCCGTGGCGATTCCCGTCACCAGATTAGTCGCACCGGGGCCGCTGGTAGCAAGACAGACGCCCACTTTTCCGGTAGCCCTGGCATACCCGTCTGCCGCATGGATCAGTCCCTGTTCATGTCTCGGAAGGATCACGTCGATCGTGTCATCTTTGTATAACTCGTCAAAAATATCAATGACGCAGGCCCCCGGATACCCAAAGACGGTATCTACGCCTTCTTCTTTTAATGCCTTTACCAAAAGCTGGTTTCCTGTAATTTTTCCCATATGCTGTCCTCCCTTAATTTTGTTCCAGTTCCTCTAATGCATATTTTACTTCCTCCTGAGCTTCTTGTTTAAAGTCCTCTACCTTATCCTGATCGATTTCAGGAAGCTCTTTTATGGATTCCACTCCAAAACAGCGCAAGAATTCTTCCGTCGTTCTGAATAATATCGGTCGTCCGACAGCGTCTAAACGCCCGGCCTCCCGGATTAAGTTATACTCTAATAACTTATTTACCGGATGGTCGCATTTGACCCCTCGGATGGCTTCTATCTCTTGTTTTGTCACCGGCTGCTTATATGCGATGATAGATAATGTTTCCATCATGACATCGGTAAGCTTCGGTTTTTTCGGCTGGTTTACAATTTTAATTAATTGATCATAGTATTCCGGCCTGGTACACAGCTGGTAAGAACCGTCCAGCTCAAGGAGCCTGATCCCGCTGTCTTTTCTGTTGTATTTTCTTTTTAACTGATCAATTAAGTAAAAAAATAAATCCTCCGGGATATCCAGAGCCGTCATCAGCTGTTTCTTCGAGACGCTCTCTCCCATGGAGAATAAAATTGCCTCAATCATTGCCTGCTTCTGTCTCATGCCTCTCTAACACCTCAATCATTATTTCCTGTCCGATCTTTTCCTGGACAGCCCGTATCTTTCCAACCTTCATCAGTTCCAGAATTGAAAGAAACGTGACCACAACCTGTTCTTTGGTCATCTGTCCTTCCAGCAGCTGTCTGAACGACAAGCGTCTCCTGGAAGATATCAGATATTCCACTTCTTCCATCTTATCTTCCAGCCGGACTTCCTCCTGTTTGATCTCTCCAAACTTACTCCTGATGGGATCGATCTTATCTTCCCTCTTGCGCATGACAAATTGAAAAATCCTGTTCAGGTCTTCCATAGTGACATCCCTGCTGATCTCCCGGACGTCAACCGGACGGCGGTATCTGAGCACCTCTTCCGGAACGGCCCGTTCTTTAAAGAATGTCTTCTCCGCCTCGTACTCCCTCGCTTTCAGTTCTCTGGACGCGTACTTATATATTTTGTACTCCAGAAGTCTTAAAACCAATTCCTCCCTTGGATCTCCTTCCTCCTCATCATCTTCTTTGGCCGGAAGAAGCATTTTGGCTTTGATCCTGAGCAGTGTCGCCGCCATCACAAGAAAATCACTCATCACATCCAGGTCTTCCTCCTCCATCTCACGGATATAGGCGAGGTATTGCTCTGTGATCTCAGAAATGGGGATATCATAGATATCCACTTTGTTTTTCTCAATCAAATGGAGCAAAAGATCCAAAGGCCCCTCATAAACATTTAATTTTATATCAATCGCTGCCATACTCAATGTCCTACTTTTTCTTTAATGTAATACACGATACCTCAGGCTTGTTAAACAGCCTGATCTTAATGGAATGGTTGCCCAGTCCGCGGCTTAATATCATGATCGATGTGCCGATCTGGTATTCTCCCGCATCATACTTTGGAAACAGCTGAAACTGAGGAGATATCACGCCTCCTACCTTCGGAAGCCTGACCATGCCTCCGTGAAAATGTCCTGACAAGACCAGATCACACCCCCACTTGGAATACTGTCTGAAGTAGTTTGGATTGTGGGCCAGGAGCACCTGAAAAAATTCCGGATCTGCATCTCCGAGCGTATCGGTCATTTCCTCCGACGAAGGCGGTGCAGGATGGAACTTGCGGTACTGTTTTTCTTCCATATCAAAAGCTGTCAGGCAGATGGCAGAAATTCCGCTGTCTACCATGATACTTTCATTGGACAGATGAACGACTCCGCATTCTTTGAGCTGGTGGACATATTCTTTATAGGCCACTCCGTAAACTTCTTCATTTCTTTTGAGCCTCAGTTCATGGTTCCCGTCCGCATAATAGATACGGTATCTCCGGGAGAGTTCTCTCATCAGATCCAGCGCGACTTCATAAGACGAGTCCACCCTGCTCACGAGCATATCCCCGCCCACAAAAACGGCATCCGGGCTGCATCCGTCAATCATGTCAATCAATGCCTTATTCTGGTAGTCAAATTCGTTGCAGTGCAGATCCGTCAGGAACACGATTTTATAGCCGTCAAATTCCTCCGGCAGTTTTGCAGAAACAACCGTATATTCTTCCAACGACAGGTTTTGATTTTCATTCATACTCGCAAAACATACAGCCGTCCCCAATATTACGGCCGCAGTTAAAATTATAAACAACATACTCTCTCACTTTCCCGTTATTTGGAAGTCCCATATCCATAAAGGCCATTCCCGTACCTTTCTTGACAGTCCGGGTATACCTTTCCCTATTTTACTAAATAATTTGAAAAAAAACAAGAGGGACGGATGCCTCACCCGGGCTTCCGTCCCCCATTGTCCATTGTTATGAAAAATAATATTTATTCTGTAATAGAAATTGTGCTTCCAACTTTTAATGTCGGCACATCTGTTTTCTCTACACAGATGCTTCCCGGAAGGCATTCTCCGCTTCCGTTGAATGAGTATGTCACGTGTCCCAAGTTGTTCAGGTTTTCTCTGGCAACATCTCCAACCATGGTAATCTTGTATTCCTGTCCGTCGATCACGAGCTTATTGCCCGGTTTGATCTCTCCCTGAACCGGAGTCACCTCTACGGAATAGCAGAAATCTTTTAAAGTATCCGGAGCGTTGTCCCCAAATGTTACGAAGATTCCCTCTCCAACAAATGCTTCTACCTGATCTCCCATTCCTTTGATCGTTGTCTGATAAATCATGTTCTTCTTCCTTTCCTGCTAAAGCTGAATTATTTGTATAATCCAATACTTGCTACGAATGCTACGAGCACACGCGGCACACCTATTATGAACCTTGAGTATAGCACAGAAGGCACACCGACTTCAACTGTTTCCGGATCTGCTTCCGCAAGTCCCAGGCCTACCGGGATGAAGTCACAGGCACACTGTGTGTTGATGGCAAACAGTGCCGGCAGTGCAAGTCCAGGTGCAATGTTTCCTTTTCCGATTTCCACACCGATCAGAGTACCGATGATCTGAGCAATAACGGCTCCAGGTCCTAACAGACAGGACAGGAACGGGATAGAACAGATCAGTCCAAGGATCACAAGTCCCACGATATTTCCGCAAAGTGGCTTTAACATCTGTGCAAACCAGTTACCGAAACCGGAGCCCTGGATAATACCGATCAGCAGTGACACGAACCCCATGAACGGGAGAATCGTATGTAATACGGTGTTTACGGATTCTTTCGCAGCCGCGTTGAATGTCGCTACGACTTTACCTGCACCCATACCGATCTTCTGGATGAAGCTGGATTTTTTTCCGCCGTTTCCGCCCATCTGCTCTGAAACTTTCTTGTCTGCACTGTATTTGAATTCTCTCTCTTCTGTCTTAGGCGCCTCTGATCTGATCGGAGCCGCAGACCCGTCTGCTGCGCTGATCTGGTTCATGCCGACACCGGAAACATAGATGTCTTCTGTGATGTACTTCGCCATCGGTCCGGATTTTCCAACCGGGTTTACATTGATGGTAGGAATTCTTTTCTGAGGGTAAATACCGCAGCGAAGAGTTCCTCCGCAGTCGATGATTACAAGGAAAATTTCCTTTTCCGGCACGGTTGTCTTAAATCCGTTTACTGCACGGCATCCGGTAAGGTCTACGATCTTCTGAACGATATCAGGTTCTGCTCCTCCTCCGGTGATGAATAATAAAACGTCTTTTCCTTCTTCTGGTTTTACGGTTAAAGGTCCGCCGAATCCGCCGCTTCCTTTTTCAATTTTAATTGCTCTGTATTCTGCCATGATGAATCCTCCTTTTCTCTCTTTATTGATCCTCTAACTTAATCTCGTTGCTCAGTTCGATTCCCTGCTGTTTCATAACGATCTTTGTCGTAAAGTCTGTTACCCATCCGGCAAAGAAGTTCATGACAAGACCGACTAACAGGTACCTCAGTGCAAGGTCTGTTTCGTTTAAACCGAGTTTCTGGATTCCAGCCGCAATTCCCATGTAGATGAAGATTTCACCCGGATTGATATGAGGGAAAATACCGCTGTTTGTATGGCAGTGATAAGCTGCTGAAGCATAGTAGCTTGGTTTCTGGCGTTCCGGCAGGAATTTACCCATGGAAAGCGCCATAGGGTTACCTAACATGAAGGCTGCGATAAATGGCAGCACCCCGTAAGCCAAAATAACATTTTTAGAGCACACTTTCGCAAATTTGTTGATCCTGTCCTGTCCGACCAGTGCGATGATGGTATTCATTAAAATAAGTAACAGTAATACCTTCGGTACAATTCCTGATACCCAGCCGATAAAAGTCTGGGCCCCAGTGTCAAATAATCCCATAAATCCTGACGCAAATTTTACAATAACGTTCATATATATTTCTCCTTCCTATTTACAGGCTTTTCTGGATTTGCCGAGAAGCATGTCCGCAATTCTCGTCAAGAGTCCCGGCGTCTCCACTACTTCGCCTCCGTCCATGATCGTGTTGTAGTTGGAGGCTGCATTCAAAACGGATCTTCTCAAAGAATATTCCATGCCTTTGCAGTCTTCTTTCGTAATCAGTCCCACATTCTTTCCGTTGAAATCATCAAACTTTTTAAATCGTGCAAAGATTGTAAATCCCCGCATGAAACATCCTTCTTTGATCATGCCACGCTTATCAATTGCAAACATCACCATAGCTCCGGCATGAAAACCGCCTTTGCTTTTTCCAATCGCCACTCTTCCGATCTTTCTCAATCTTCCGTAGTGGACGTTAAAGCCCTTCATCTGAACCATTGAAAACAGAAACTGCAGTATAAATGCCGTCAGCAGCGCACCTGCAATCAATAAATAGTATGACATACGCATCCTCCTTAACTTTATTTAAAAATATTGTTCTCTTCCACAAAATATAGAAGTAATTCCCTGTAAGTCTTCATCTGCCGAAGCTTCTTCACCACGTCCGGATCATGGGCGATCGCCAGCATATTGTCATAGAGCTGGATCAGCACGGAATCATTTTTCATTTCTTCCGGGATGGCCAGCAAAAACACCAGCTGAACCTCGTCCTCCCCTTTTGCCTTCTCTTTTTCCGGAAATACACCGAAGGCAAGGGTCAGCTTTTGCAGTTTATTCGTCGTATGAGGAAAAGCAATATTTTTTTCAAATATCATTGTCGATTCCTGTTCCCGAATGCGGAGTCTCTCCTCAAAGCCGTCGTCCACAAGTCCCTGTTTAAACAGCTCTTCGGTCATCATGTCCACATTCTCTTCGTAGCCAAGATCCGGCCTAAGCACAAAGAACCGTTCCTCGTCCAGCATGTTTAGAAACACTGAATCAATTCCCCGGCGGATCGGTATTCCCATCTCCGCCATGTTTTTTACACTTTCCACTTTGCTTTTCAGCAGATTCTTGTCGAACACCTCATCAATGTCGATGATCGGTGTCGGCCCTTTTGTCTTTAAATTTGTTGTCGTAATAATCAAGTCGTAGGAATCTTCTTTTTCCGCTTCAAAATCTCCATTGAAATAGTAATCGATGACCGGTTCCACCTCAAAAATATTTTTCAGCTGGCTGGCGATCAGTCTTCCGATAATCTTTCCTGACCCGCATACAATGGCAATTCTGTACTGCTTTTGTTCCGGCGCCTGTTCTAAAAGAAACACGCCGAAATACATCGCCAGAAATCCCAGCTCGTCCTTCGTCACCTCGACTCCGGTCCTCGTCTCGATGACATCTTTGGCAATGCCGGCCATCGTGTAGGCAACGGAGTATTCATCTTTTACTTCTTCCACCAGGGCATTCCGGATATGAAATCCATATTTCAGCCGGTTGATCATGAAAAATACATGATAGACAAAATCGTCAAACAGTTCATTTACGATCACTGTGACACCGATTTCATCCTGGATACGGTCTAAAATCTCAATGATCAGATCCGCCGCCTCCTCTGAAATCTGGATATAATTCTCTATCCCCTCGGTGTTTACCGGAGTCCTCATCCCTGCGATCGGCAGGCAGAGGAAAATCCTTTCCGGCTTCGGTATTTTGAATGGAACAGCCTCTTCCACTTTGTCCGCAAATTCGTCCGCAATCTCGTATACTTTGCTGTCATAAAGCTCCAGATACCTGTGGTCCAGAGACTCAATCGTATGTCCGTTCCCAAGGCGGTCGACCATGACTACAAAAGCCCTGAAAAATTGTCCGAATCCCAAAGCATCCAGAGAATATTCTGTCTGCATATCGTACAAAAGCTGCCTTAACTGGCTGCCCAGCGGATAGTTCAGATAAATCTGCTCATAGACATTTTCCAGGAGAAACAGGCGAATCTTAATCTCTTCCCCGCAAAGGGAGAGCCCTGTGTTTGCCTTTCCTTCCACTGTCAGATCATACTTTTTTATCTGTTCCCGGATACGGTTTAAATCTCCGACGGTAGTCGTTCTCCCTACCTTCATCTCCTCCGACAGGTCATCGATCAGATATGGCTTTTTGGCATCCATCAGCTGCCAGAAAATATACGCCATCCTTGTCTGAGGGGAATTAAAATATTCTTCCTGTTCGTATATCTTGTCTCGGATCTCCTCATAACCCTTCTGATCGAATACAATAAGCTTATACTGTCCTTTTTTATTGCTGATGACTGCATATCCGCCCATCAGGCAGTTCAGCTCTTTTACATCGTTCCGCACAGTCTTTGTGGAAACGCTGAGCTTTGCCGCAATGCGGTCTACGTCGGAGGAATCCTGTACCTCCACGTTCCTTAACAGAGCAGCCATTCTGTTTTCATCATTAAAAAGTTTCATAAGCTTACCTAATACCACCTTTTCTCCGTATGCAGATTAACCTCTTGTCTTTCCGCCGGCTACATTGATGGTCACACCGTGTACATAAGAAGATCTTTTGCTTGCCAGATATACACACATGTCTGCCACTTCGGAAAGCTTTCCGGATCTTCCGAGCGGTGTTGTTGACGTCTTGCTGTAGCCCGCTCTTAAGTCATCCACTGTGATCCCTCTTGTGTACGCCAGCGCTGATTCATACGCCAGTGTCCTTAATCCCGTCGCTTCCATGATGCCTGGTGCCACGCCTACTACGCGCACTCCCTGTTTACCCAACTCTTTTGCCCAGCTTCTGGTCAGGGAATTCACTGCGTTCTTTGTCGCCGCGTACACGCTCTGTCCCTCGGACCCTTCCAGTCCGCTCTCTGAAGACATGTTGATGATGACTCCCTCTCCCTTTTCCACAAGAAGTCTTCCGACCGCCTGTGCACAGAAGAACACTCCCTTTAAGTTGACGCTGCATACTTTATCCCATACTGCTTCGTCCAGTTCATACTGTCCTTTCGGCTCTTTCGGGTCTACCAGGAGTCTCGGGATATTGATCCCCGCGTTGTTTACCAGTACATCCACGGTTCCGAATGTATCCACCACTTCTTTTACCATGGCATCCACATCTTTTGCACTGGTCACGTCTGTCTTCACGTAATGGAACCTGCCGGCTGCAGTGTCAAACTCCGGCGCTTCCGGCGCCATGTCAGAAACAACCACATTGCATCCCACGTTTAAAAATTCCTGGGCAACTGCTTTCCCGATTCCGGATGCTCCGCCGGTCACGATGACTGTTTTGCCTTCAAGGCCCAACCATGATTCGCTCATAAATAATCCTCCTAACATGTGACTTGTTTACTTGATGGTCTCATTATAAAGTCAAAGAGGAAGAAATTTAATTCTGTCTTTTTCCATGCCGATGAAAAGAAGTGTCTTATTTATAAAATAAGCGAAAATTATACTTTATATATTATTCAGATTTGTTTATAAAATATTTATACCCAAAGTATTTTATTATAACTTATGAAAAAATCATAATCTACTTTTTTTGTTCACTTTCACTCAAAAGTATCGCTCCGCCAACCGGGTCAGGCTGGTAAGAAAATTCATTTTCTCCACACTTTCTATGGCTTTCACCGGTTTTTTCAAGAGAATTTCATCTCCTCTTTTATAAATGATATAGCCGAGCACCTGGCCCTTTTTCACCGGAGCTTTTACCTGTCCGATGCGGATCTGTTTCTTTACATCACTTTTGCTGCCCTTCACCAAAACGATTTTGGCAGGAATATCCCTGCTGTAAGAGACCGTCTCTTTCTTGCCCTTTGTCACGGTGATCTTTCCGATGTCCTTCGCCCTCGTGTGGTCCTCCATCACCTGACAGTGAGAAAATCCATAGTCCAGCAAAGCACTTGCATCCTTCACCCTTGTTTTGGAATCGTCACTTGCCATGACAACGGCGATCAGATTGACTCCGTTTCTCGTAGCCGTGGCACTCAGACAGAATTTTGCGGTACTGGTACTTCCTGTCTTCAGGCCGGTACATCCATTATACTGCTTTAACAGTTTATTTGTATTGCTGAGACCGAATTCCTTAGTTCCCTTTTTCGTCTCATGGGTAAATTTGTCCATCCATATTTTCGTATATTTAAAGATATCCGGGTGTTTTGTCGTCAGTTCTCTTGACATCAAGGCAATATCATAGGCTGAAGTCTCATGTCCTTTGATATCCAGACCACAGCTGTTTTTAAATGTGGTATTTTTCATGCCAAGCTGCTTCGCCTTTTCATTCATCCGCTTTACAAAAGCGCCCTCGCTTCCTGCGATATGTTCCGCCATGGATACAACCGCATCGTTGGCGCTGGAGATCACGATACATTTAAGCATCGTGTCCACTGTCTGGCTTTCTCCAGGCTCTAAGAACACCTGGGACCCTCCCATGGAAGCCGCGTGCTCGCTGACTGTCACTTTATCTGAATACTTAAGATTTCCTTTGTCCAGTTCTTCAAAGATCAGAAGAAGAGACATGACTTTTGTCACACTGGCCGGAGGCAGTTTCATGTCTTTGTCTTTTTGATACAGTATGGTACCGCTCCCCGCCTCCATCACAACTGCAGATTTTGCAGTCAGGTCAAGTCCTTCTCCGTCCTGAGCCACTGTAAGCAATGTTTCCGGTTCTGTGGCACGCACCACTGTTCCGGATGAAATGCATAACAGTAAAGAAAGAATAAAAATTGCTGCTTTTTTCATAAAATAAACCTTTCACCTCTTATGTTACAGTTTAATAAGGAACAAGCCGATTTATTACAAAAAAACCGCAGAAGACATAGAAATAATGTCCTCTGCGGGAATACAGTTTTGGATCTTTGCAGAAATGTGGTCTTACTTTTTTAAATATTTCTTGTTTTTCTCGTAAGCAGCCTTATGAATCTTTTGAACGTCATCGGATAACTTACTGGACTTTAACCTTCCTGGTTTTGCATTTTTTGTATCGGCTTCTACTTTTCCAAGGGTTATTCCAAGAATTAAATATTCATTATCCGTTGTTGATTTTCTAACATACAAAAAATACTGTCCTCCTTCTTGCATCATAGAATAATCGTTGATACGATACAGGGTGTTGTCATCATGGTCATAAACCTCGCTCTCCAATACAGAAATTAGTTCATTTTGTTCTATGGTTTCCTTAGATTCATTTTTAATTACATTGAGCACTTTTACAGAAGATAATGTCCCCACAGGGATTTTAGCATTTTCCATATTTCCAAATTCCGATTTAATTTCTTTTTTCTTCTGTACCAAAAGTATGATTGGACTTGCTTCTTCAAGTTGTCCAAGTGTTTGATATCCATCTGTTTTCGCTTCGCTACAAATTAATCTAGGGTCCTTCTCTGAAATCTGGTAAACATCTTGTTTCTCTGTTTCTTCTGTTGATGAGTTTTCCTCTTTTTTAGTACAACTACATACAGATAAAATTATAATTCCTAACATTACTATCATTATTTTCTTTTTCATTGTATATGCCCTCCTCAATAAATTTTGCTGATTCCTTTTTTATCGTCACCCAAAGGGTACGCTTTATTATTAAATCCTAATGCTCGCATAACCGCCTTTTTATCATTTGTAGTTTGAGTATGGGCCAGTCCCAGTTGATGGCCAAACTCATGGACAACCGTTTCCTTCTTTTTTGTCTCTGACAGCTTACTAAATCCTTTAAAAAATCCTATCGTTCTTGTACTGCCACTTTTAGTCGCCGATGCATAGGCAGTTGTATCTTTGTTTAAGTAGGAAATCAACACCCTTTGTCCAGCCGGGATGTTAGAGACAGATTTTTTAATCTTTATCTTACTGGTATATTGCCAAGTCGAAATACCGCTGGACATGACAGAGGAGTATTTGCTTGCCGACTTGTCTATATTATATTCTATCTTTTTTGGATTTGAAAACTTCCAGCCTGAAATTAGTTTATAGGCTTTCACCTGTTGCCCAAAACAAAAAATACTGAGTAGAAATACAAATATCATATTAAACACTACAATTTTTCTCATATGACTTCTCCTTTCATAAAACCCATAATATAGTTATATTTGGTTTGATTATAATAACAGTTATACAAAATTAAATCAATGCTTTTATTTAAATCTTATTGTAATATTAATAATATATTCACATTATTCACCATATATTAACTCCTGTTATAGTTATGTATAAATATTCCTCATAACAAAAAGAACCATAGATGGATTCCCATCTACAGTTCCTTTTCATCTTCTTTGCCGTATTCCCCATTGATTTTTAGATTTTAATTTCTTGTATTCTTCGTATGCTTCCTTTAAAATCTCTTTTTCATTCGGGAACTTTAACAAGTGGTAGGCTTCGTGAAATTTGTAGTACCCAGAGTCAACGAAAAACTCTTCTTTCTGCGGCTTTGAATGATACCCTTCTGCCTCCATCAAATACCAGTGAACGCTTTTTACGATCTGCTCATGGAAAGAGTAAAAGGAATACTCGCTCTTTCCGACATATTTGATAATACGGGCATTGGCATCTGTCTCTTCTTTTACTTCACGCAAAGCGGTTTGTTCATGCGTTTCCCCTTTTTCAACTGTACCTTTCGGAAGTACCCAGCCGTCATATCTGTTCTTGTAACTTTTGTACAACAGCAATATCTTCCCTCTGTAAATTACGACACCTCCACAGCTTGTTGCCTCTGTCATCGCGGCCTCCAATCATCCTGCCTCAACGCTATTTTGGGTCTCTCTAGAAATTATTATAACGTTAATGGATATGCATTTCAACATTGGATTTTGCTTTCCCTTTACTTACCTGAAATAAGCGTCAAAGACATTTTTTGCAATCGGAGCTGCCACGCGGCCTCCGGATCCGCCGCCTTCCACGATCACGCTTACGACGATCTTTCTGCCGTTATGCTCCGCACAGCCGATAAACCATGCGTGGGAATCCTTATCATCGTTATACTCCGCAGAACCGGTTTTTCCATAGACTTTATATCTTGAAGAGTAGGCTGATGTACCTGTTCCGTTTGTCACAACTTTCCTGAGCATTTTCCTGAGTTTTTTACACTCCGCGGCGCTGAGCGGGCTGGCGATCTCTTTCGTCTTCGTCTCTTTGATCACCCCTCCGTTTACATTTTTCACCTTGTCCACAAGGTATGGTTCCATCATGACTCCGTCATTGACGATGGTGCTCATGACTGCCGCATTCTGAAGCGGCGTAATCAGTGTGCTTCCCTGTCCTATTGCGATCTGGGGAACCTGGCTGTCTTTGGAACTGCCGTCAAATGTAAACCGGCTGGATACCGCCGCCAGATTAATCGGAATTCTGGAGTTAAACATCATATCCTCTGCGAGGGAAGCAAATTTACCTTTATTCAGCTGGGAAGCCATATGGACAAAAGCAGTATTGCACGATTTTTCCACTGCTCCTTCCAGATCTACAGTTCCATGGGCAGTTCCCCCATAACAGCGGATTTTTACATTATTGATGGTCGTATATCCGGTGCAGTGGTAGGTAAAGTTTTTATAATCTTTGTGTTCCCTCATAAACTCCAGGGCAGTGATCACCTTAAAGGTAGACCCCGGAGGATACAGTCCCTGTGTCGCCCTGTTGATCAAAAGTGCATCTTCATCCGTATTCAGTTCTTTCCAGTTTTCCTTTACCAGAGCCGGACGGAAATCCGGTTTTGAAACCATGGCGATCACTTTTCCGGTTTCAGGGTCCATGGCCACCACCGCTCCTTTTTCACCGCTCAGCGCATCATACGCTGCCTTCTGTACCCTTGTATCCAGCGTAGTATAAACATTATCCCCGATGCTCTTTTCTCCTTTCAGATTACTCTCAATCTGGGATAAAAGATTTGCATTGGATTTCAGCAGATCAAAATTACATTTGGATTCCAGGCCGGACTTTCCTTTGGCATTATATCCCACCACATGGGCGAACATCCGTCCATACGGATAATCCCTTGTCTCGCTGTCTCCGTCGCTGACGGTCTGGGCCAAGACTTTTCCGTTCGCACTGATGATTTTTCCTCTCACCACATATTTCTCTAATTCCTGAAGCCTTAAATTGTGGGAATCGGTGATCACATTCCGGCTGTCTCTGACGACAAAGTGTATGATATAACCGATCAGCACAAGGAACAATCCGACAAAGATATATGTAATCTGAAGGATCTGTCTATTTGCGTGCTTTTTCTTTCTTCCCGCGCTTCGTCCTGTTTTTAGAGAAGGAGATTTCTTTGGTATCTCCGTTTCCGCTTTCTTTCTGCGTTTGAATAAGCTCATTTTCTTCTTCCTCACTATTTGCTAACATGTGCAGTCCCTGAATGACACTTAAAATAATCAAAGTACTCAGCACCGATGTTCCTCCGTAGCTTACGAGAGGGATGGTAACACCTGTGGACGGTATGAACTTGGTCACCCCGCCGATACTTAAAAATACCTGAAAAATAAAACAAACACCAAAGCCCAGACAAAGCAGCTTGTTGAACAGTGTACGGCTTCTGGTGGAAATGTCCATAAACAAGATAAAACAGCTGATCAGTACGAAGATCAGACAGATCCCGAAGATCACACCGAATTCCTCGCTGATCACGGAAAAAATAAAATCTGATTCCCGGACCGGGATATCAAACGGTCTTCCCTGGGTAAGGCCCATCCCGAACCAGCCGCCGGTGCCGATGGCAAATAGAGACTGGCATACCTGTGCACCTCTCCCCTCGATCATGGAAAACGGGTCCTGCCAGACAGCTACCCGGACCTGTACATGGGAGAACAAATGATACGCGATCACTGCCGCAAATGCTCCTGCCCCTAATCCGCCCAGCAGATAGCTCGGCTTGGCAGTCGCAACATACAGCATCATCAGATAGATCATAAAATAGAGGAGCGCTCCTCCCAAATCCTTTTCCACCACAAGCACCAGAACATAGAGGCCTGCGATAACCGTGATCTTGACAAGATCTCTGAATTCTTTTGCTTTGCTCAGCATGGCCGCAGCAAAAAACACGAAGATGATCTTGACAAATTCGGACGGCTGGAATGCCAGACTTCCGAACTGAACCCAGTTATAAGCACCGTTTTTCATAACTCCGAAAACAAATACGGAGGAAAGCAGCGCAAAGCCGCCGATGGCATAGACCCATCCCAGCTTATTCCAGAATGACAGTTTATGCATCATCAGGGGGATCAGTCCTGTGACGAGCACCCCGATGGCTACGATGGCAAATTGCTTCATTGCCAGTTCAAAAGAAAGCCTTGTGAGGATCACAAATCCTGTTCCCAAAAGGAAACACATATTGTTGATCAGAAGCCTGGATGACCTCTTATAAATTTTCGGATATAAGATCATGACGATTTCAAAAAACACGATCTGTGCCGCAAAAAATATTAGAACTTTCAATTCCAGTGTCTTTAAAAACAAGACCAGATTGCACAGAAACAAAAATATAAACATATAAATGACCTGATTGTCAAGCAGTGCCTCCTGCCGTTTTTTATTTTTCGGCCGGAACATAGTAAAACAAGAAAATGTATAGACCAGACACATGATCAGTATCAGGTATTTTGCAGCCACTGCAATGATTTGAATCATATTACCACCTATAATATTCCTCTCTTAAAGTGTCCTTTTGTATAATTTGGGAATGGAAGTTCAGCCGTCTTTCCCTCCAGTATTTCACAGATAGCCCGGTAGACTGCAAAAGCTTCCTCTCCTGTCTCTTTCGTGAAATGAAGGCGCAGATTCTGGGGAGCCAGCCTGCAGACTTTTCGGATCTCAGATCCAAGCCACAGAGGCTCTCCATTGTAGATTTCATTAAAACATCCTTTACATTGATTTTTGACATAAAAATCTTTTCCATACCGGTCTTTTAATGTCATCCATGAGCTCTGCCGGTCACATCCTATACTGTTTTTTCTCTGGCACTGCGCCGAAACCATGAGGGGCAGATGTCCGTAAAACAGAAAATCTGCATCTGTACAGGTCAGGTCCTGCAGTTCGTCAAAATTTAGTTCTGCGGGCATTGTCATGCGGATATCCTGTCCATATATCTGTTTCAGCGTCCGGTATGCCTCCCTGTTGTAACAATAGACCATATAATCGGCCAGTACATTCTTCCTGCATTGTTTTTCTCTGAGCCATATGAGTTCTTCTAAACTGCGGACACAGATTTCATCCACATCCGGACCGGACAACAGATCCCAGGACTGTTCCAAGAGCCGAAGCTCCGGTTCTCTCACGACCTGAGGCAGCATGACCGTGACCTGCTTTCCTGCCCTCCTGCACTGTGATAAAATCTCCGGTTCCTCCGCTGCTTCATAAAAGGACAGATAGATCTTTTCTGCCCTGTCCCATGTTAGAACCTCAGGAAGCAGGGACCGGTCTTCCAGAGAAATGCACAAGGCAGGCGTCCCATTCCCCTGTATTTCTGCTCTAACCTGCAAAGCAGGCATCGAATATGCTGCTGATCTCCTGCGGCTTTTTTTCAGAATCTCCTCTGTAAGTTTTTCAAAGGCATCTCTTCTCAGCTGTTTCAATGCCGCTACCGGGAGAAAGATATCACCATGGATTTCTGCCTCAAGCTCTGTAAAGGTAAAATCACTCTCTCCGGTTTTGGTTATCTGCTTTATGATGTCCTCTTTGGAGAGGGGGTGTTTCCTGGCCGGTTCTGCCGCGGCGCCCGAAACCTCCACTTCCAATTCTCCTGAAGTTATCAAAAGTTTAGCATACTTTCCAGGAGAAATTATAATTTTTCCCTTAATATTTTCTTTCGATTTCTGTTTCAGATTCTCTGCCGCCCTGTCCTTTAAGGACTGGTTCTTCGTCCGGAATATATGCATACCCGGTTTCAAATGTTTCAGCTTCTGTCCGTTTAAGAGTACTTTGTCCCCCTTTTTTCGGGAAGCCGGACAAGTAAGCTCCACTTTTTCTCCTCTTTCCAGAGATATCTCCAGCACATCTCCTTTTCCCAGATCCTCGGCTGCATGAAAAATAATATGCCGGCCCTGAACAGACTGGATTTTCCCAACGAAAATTCCCTGATGGTTCGGCCTGTATAATGACATCATGTCCCTGCCGTTATGCTTTTTATAATAGCCGGACGTAAATCCGCCCCTGTTAAAAAGCTCCAGAAGTTCCTTCTCATCTTTTTCATCCACCTGATACGGCTGTCCGCTTTCATAGAGATCCACATATTTTCTGTAAATCCTCGTGACAGTTCCCACATACTCCGGCTGTTTCATCCTGCCCTCGATCTTCAGCGAGTCCACGCCGTGTTCGATCAATTCAGGCAGTTCCCTGATCGTACAGAGATCTTTTGGACTGAGCAGATAATTCTGTCCTCTGTGGTTTAACTTTGTGCCGTTCTCATACAGATCAAAGGGCAGACGGCAGGTGCCGGCACACCTCCCCCGGTTGCCGCTCCTGCCTCCCAGCATACTGCTCATCAGGCATTGTCCGGAATAACAATAACAAAGGGCTCCATGGACAAAGCACTCCATATCCAGCCCTGTATCTTTTTTTATCTTTTGTATTTCTGTAAGCGAAAGCTCTCTGGCAGGGACGACTCTGCTTCCTCCCAGCTCTTTTACTATTCTTGCCCCATGGATTCCGGTCACGGTCATCTGCGTGCTGGCGTGGATCTCCATGCCGGGAAAACAGCGGCGGATCACACTCACGGCTCCTA
Source organism: Anaerostipes faecis (assembly GCF_910574135.1). Lineage (NCBI taxonomy): Bacteria > Bacillati > Bacillota > Clostridia > Lachnospirales > Lachnospiraceae > Anaerostipes > Anaerostipes faecis. The sequence continues at coordinate 39,153 of NZ_CAJSYK010000022.1, forward strand.
AATCCTGAACAATAACTGCATCCAGTCCTCTCTCATAATAAGGTTCTAAAAACCCTGCAAGTCCCGAAATCTCCTCCTGCTTCATCAGGGTATTGACTGCCAGATAGACCTTCCGCCCAAAAAGATGAGCGTAGTCTATAGCCCACGGCAGCTGTTCCTGATCAAAATTATTTGCGTAAGCTCTCGCCCCATAGCGGCTCCCACCCAGATAGACGGCGTCGGCTCCGTTTAAGATGGCAGCCTTCAGGCTCTCGGGAGAGCCAGCGGGGGCCAGTACTTCTGTTGACTTCATATGATTACCGTTCCTTTTTTGCAACTGATTCCTCTTCCAGTACCCGAATCCTTTCCCGGTACTCTGTCAGCTGTTTTTTCAGTGATTCATTCTTGATCTGGAGTTCTACCAGTTCATTTTTCATATGGTACAATTCCGTATCCTGTATTTCCATGTCTTCCCGGCTTTTCTCGAGCGTATTTTTCATACACATATATTCGTCGGCCACACTCAGTGCCAGATGAAAACTCTGCATATCCGGCGGCAGCTTCAGGTAATGCTCCGAAGCTTTCATGTCACGGATCTTTGCGTTCAGATAAGATGCGATCTGGTGCATAAACTCCTCCGGCTCTTCTCCGCCAAGATAAAATAACTTTCCGTCTATGACTACTTCTACGACGTTTTTCTTCATAAGTAAGCCCTCCTATTCCGGGATTGGCAGTCCAAAATGCCGATAGGCAGCGCCGGTGACGATCCGTCCTCTCGGCGTCCTCTGGATCAGTCCGTTTTGGATCAAATACGGCTCATAGACATCCTCAATGGTTCCGGAATCTTCTCCTACGGCTGCAGCCAGTGTGTCGAGTCCTACCGGACTGCCGTGAAAGACTTCGATCATCGTCTTAAGCAGGGTCCGGTCGGTCTGGTCGAGTCCCAGAGTGTCTACCTCCAAATGGTTTAAGGCAGACATTGCCACCTCTTTTGTGATGACTCCATCGTACTTTACTTCCGCAAAGTCCCTGACCCTCTTTAAAAGCCTGTTGGCGAGTCTTGGTGTCCCTCTGGATCTTCTGGCGATCTCCCTCGCTCCTTCTTCTTCAATCGGAATGCCTAGCACCGCCGCCGAGTTAATGACAATGGTCATCAGCTCCTCTGTCTCATAAAAATTCAGCCGGTTGACAACACCAAACCGGTCTCTCAAAGGAGCCGTCAGCATCCCGGCCCTGGTCGTGGCACCCACTAAAGTAAATTTTGGAAGTTCCAGTCGGATAGACCGGGCGGCCTGTCCTTTCCCCACCAGGATATCGATGGCGAAATCCTCCATGGCAGGATACAATACTTCTTCTACTTGACGGTTCAGCCGGTGGATTTCGTCGATAAACAGCACATCCCCTTCCTGGAGATTGTTAAGCAGCGCGGCTATCTCCCCAGGCTTTTCGATGGCAGGTCCGCTTGTGACCTTTAAGTGTACTTCCATTTCATTGGCGACGATGCCGGCCAGCGTAGTCTTTCCCAGTCCCGGCGGTCCGTAAAGAAGGACATGGTCCAGGGACTCGCCTCTGCTCTTTGCCGCCTCGATGAAAATTCTCAGATTCTGCTTTACCTTTTCCTGTCCGATGTAATCGTCCAGGTTCTGAGGCCTTAGATTATTTTCTATTGTAATGTCTTCTTCCACCAGTTCCGTGGAAATCATTCTATCTAACATAATGTTCCTCTATATCAGCTTTGTCAGCGCCTTTTTCAGCAATTGCTCAGGGCCGTACTCTGCTGCATTCTCTACTTTCTTAATGGCCATCATCGCTTCAGACCTGGAGTAGCCAAGGCTTACAAGCCCCTGTGCCGTGATCGCCACAGAATCTTCTGCCGATGAATCCCCCACAAAGTCCATCGGTTCAGCCTGCTCAAATTCTTCAAAGTTCAGTTTGTCCCTGAGTTCCAGGATCAGCTTTTTTGCTCCCTTCGGTCCAAGCCCCGGAGTCTTTGATATCGTCTTGGAATCATCACTCATCACCGCAATCTTTAATTCATAGACAGACAGGGTGGACAGCACCGAAAGACCTACCTTAGGGCCGATGCCGCTGACTCCGATCAGCAGTTCAAACGCTTCCAGCTCCTCCTTCGTCCGGAATCCGAAGAGGCTTACATCGTCTTCCCTCACATGCATGTGGGTATAGATCTTGACTTCCTGTCCGATTCCTCCCGGAAATTCCTGTCCGGCCGGCATCATGATATCATATCCTATGCCGTTATTCTCTACCACCGCTCCCCCAGGCGTCATGGAAACTAAAATGCCCTTAATATATGAAATCACTCCATATCCTCCTTGCGACGTTTTGAAGTCATTATAACACAAATCTCTCGCCTGTGGTTAGGGATTGAAAAAATTTCACACAGGAACTATAATGAAGGACAGCAGTTTTGGAAAGGAAACCGGCCGATGGAAACAAAAGAAAAGCTTTTATATCTGGATATCGAGACTACAGGACTTTCGCCGGAAACCTCTGCCCTCTCAGTCATCGGATGCTGTGAGAAAGGCCGGGAGCCCAGGCAGTGGTTTAATGAATCCGGGCTGGAACAAAAAGATATTATAGCCTCATTTTTAAGCTATGCGGGTCATTTTGACACCGTCGTCACTTATAACGGCGGAACCTTTGATCTGCCTTTTTTGAAAAAGAAATGTGAGGAATTTGGTCTTCCTTATTCTTTGGAGTGCAAACGCTGCATTGATCTTTATAAAAATCTCCGCTCCTTCAGACACCTCCTCCCATTAAAAAATCTCAAACAAACATCAGTGGAAGAATTCCTGGGGATTCAAAGAACGGACCACATATCCGGACGGCAGCTGATCAGAGTTTATCAGGACTACATAAAAACCAAAGAACCGGAATTAAAATCTGCGATTTTGCAGCATAATAAAGAAGACATCTTATCTCTTCCCCGGATTCAGTCCCTCCTGATCTTTGAACCTTTAGCCGGCGGCCATTTTTCAGTGGAAGAATACAGTCTGTCGGAACATGCTTTTTCTGTCCGCCTTTCTCTCCCTTTCAATACTCCGGTGCCTCTTTCTTTTAAGAAATCAGGACACCGGCTTGAGATCGCCGGGTCAGAAGCAAACCTTTACTGCCCCCTGATACACGGCCAGCTGAAGCACTACCATAAAAACATAAAGGATTACCGGTATCTTCCTCTGGAAGACATCGTAATCCCTGTATCCATGGCTGCCTTTGTAGACCGGTCTGCAGTTTTAAAGCCGGTTCCGGAAAACTGTTATACCAAGTTTTGCCCGGATGAAACTTTTTGCTCCGACCCCAGTGACCTCTTTCAATACTGCAAAGATATCGTATATTACTTACTTAGAAAGGATAAATAACATGAGACACTTATTACAAATGAGCTTCCTTTTCTTCGTCTGTCTGGCCGGGGAAGGGCTGGCTAAGCTGCTTCCGTTTGCATTTCCGGGAAGTATCATGAGCATGTTCCTGCTCCTTTTCCTCCTGCTCTCAAAAATTGTAAAAGAGCATCAGATCCAGGATATCTGTGATTTCCTTCTCCATCATATGGCCTTTTTCTTTCTCCCCGCCGGAATTGGCATTATGGAAAAATACCAGCTGTTACAGGGCCGGATCATACCGTTTCTCCTGATCTGCCTGCTCACAACCGTTTTCACATTTTTTACTACTTCGTTATCTATGAAGCTCATCTTCGCCCTGCAAAAGAAAGGAAATGACAATGAAAGAACTGACTGCTAATCCAATGTTTCCAATCGCGCTTTCTCTCTGTGTCTATGAAGGATTTCGTATCCTGCAGAGAAAAACGAAAATTTCTGCGCTGAATCCTCTGCTGCTCTCCATTGCATTTATCATCCTATTTCTGAATATATTCTCCATACCGCTTGAAGATTATAACAGCGGAGGTGCTGTAATCTCCATGTTCCTGGCTCCGGCCACCGCATCTTTAGCTCTCTCCATCTACCGTGAGTTTGATCTGCTGAAGAAACACTGGGTGCCTATCCTCGTGAGCTGTTTTGTGGGATCTGTAACATCTATGTTAAGTGTCTGTGTCCTCTGCCGTCTCTTTGGTTTTAATGAGCATCTGACGGCCTCCCTGATTCCCAAATCCGTCACGACCCCGATCGCCATAGAAGTCAGCAGCCAGCTTTCCGGCATCCCGTCCATTACAGTGGCTGCAGTCGTTATCACCGGCATCCTAGGGGCCGTGATCAGCCCTGTACTGATCAAAATCTTCAAAGTCAATGATCCTGCTGCCGCCGGTGTCTCCATTGGAACATGCAGCCATGCCGTCGGAACCTCCAAAGCAGTGGAACTGGGTGAAATCGAAGGGGCCATGAGCGGTATCTCCATAGGGATTTCCGGTATCATCACGGTCATTCTGGCATTAATTCTTTTCTAATACAAAAACCTGCGCAAAAATTTACGCAGGTTTTTTTTATTTTCTTTTATTGCTCAGTGCCTCTTTAAAGGCCTCGACAGAACGGTTCACCACCAATTCTTCCGGAAAATCAACTTCTGAAAGCAGGGCTTTTGCCTCATTCAGGTTGCCTACCGCATATGGAGTATGCGCATCGCTGTTGACAATCACAGGTACATTATGCTTCCTGCACAGATCCAGCATCACAAAATAGTTTTCTCTGGCATTGCCCCGGAAGCTTTCGGGGCAAAGAGAACTGTTGTTGACCTCTAAAAGTGTTTTCGTCTCTTTTGCTCCCATCACCAATGCCTTGTAATCAATCGGAATCCTTCCGTCATCGGGATGGCTTATGATATCCACCAGAGGATGATTCATGGCTCCTAAGTATGCGGCGGTGTTCTGTTCCTTATCTCCTATTTTGTAACAAAGTTCATGAATTCCCGCAATTCTGATATCTAAAAATTCCTTCATCAAGGCATCATCAAGGCTGAGTCTTCCGTTATAATCGATAATATTGATTTCTGAACCAAACATCATCTCGATGCCGTACAGCTGCCTCGGCAGCACTCTCAAATTCTTAAAATAAATGTCTGTACAGGTTCCCGGAATCCCTTTGGCATGTTCCGTGATCCCAAACAGTTCAAAACCGCTCTCCGCCGCAGCAGCAGCCATCTCGCTGACGGTTCCGAACGCATGTCCGCTGGCAATAGTGTGAGAATGCACGTCTAATTTAAACTCCATAAATCTTACTCCTTCTTTTCAGTCAGTCTGATTCTTTCCCTCTTAAATTTTACACATTATATTTTATCATACTATAAAGTAAAAGAAATTGGAACCTCTCCAACGAATCTCTCCCCTGCCTCACGGTCTTCTTCTCCCAATACTTTGGGGCAGACCGTCTGATCCATCAGAAGATCCAGCAGCCCGATTGTGTCCTTTTCCATCAGACTGTCTAAGAGAAAACTGCTGGTCCCCCCGGTCATTACGGAATCAAGTCCAGTCATAAGAAGGTCTTTTCCCGGGCACTCATTCCACAGCATTTCTATATTTTCACCGATGAAACGGATCTTCAGCAGACGAGTCGATGCTTCCTCAATAAAGGAAAATTTTAGCTTCAGCACGGTATACCCGTCCTCATCAAAAGCTGCCTGTCCTTTTACCGCCACCAAATAAGCCTCTCCGTGCATATCGATCTCAGTGACCCTGGCTTCCTTCCATCCCACTTCCAGGCAATAAGGTTTCTCTCCTTCCCGGAAACAAAAATAGAATTTCCGGTCTTTTGTAAAAAATCCTGCCTCGCTGATCCCGTCAGTATAGTTATTGTGAAACACCTGCATGATTAGCGGGAAAAGGCCCACATGCTGCTTTTTCAGCTTAAAAAATCTTCCCCCAACTCCAAGGATCAGTTTTCTTTTCTTATAGAATTCACTTCCGCGCCAGAGAAGTTTTTTCAGCCCGCTATAAGAGATTGGCGGAAATCTGGTATCATGGCGTCCTGTCTTATTCTGGAATTGTAAAAGCTTTTCATAAGCCCGCCGGTTTTTCTTTAAATTTTCCCCGGGAGTAAACCCGTCTTCAAAATATTTGGCCACTGTGTCCAAGAGCAGGGATGTGTGAAATAATTCATTGCTTCCCGCATTGGTGACAATAATCATATCCAAATCGGGATATACCATGACATTCTGTCCCAGCATGCCGTTAAAGGCATAGCTCCCCGGACGGCCTGCCATCCACATTTGATAGCCGTAGCCATACTCCCCGAACTGCTTTGGAGTTTCCACATGACATATGGACGCCTCTTCAATCCATCTCTGCGGTATAAGCTGCCGCTGATCCCATTCTCCTTTTTGAAGACAAAGCTGTCCGATCTTTGCCGCATCTTCCGGACAGAGAAATAACCCCCATCCTCCTTTCGTAATGCCTTTGGGACAGCTCTCCCAAAAAATCCTGGTAATGCCAAGGGGCTCAAACAGTCTGGGTTTCAAATACTCCATCAGAGATTGTCCGGTTATTTCCGTCACAATGGCGGACAGCATATAGGTGTTCATACTGTTATATTCAAATTTGGAGCCTGCCGGGCCATTTACCGGCGAATCCAGAAAACCCTGGACCCAGTCATTGCAGGCCACGGCACCTTTTTCATTGAATGCCACCCGACTGGTCATGGTAAGCAGATGTTCCACTGTCAGATTCCTCTGCTGAAATCCTCTGATAGAGAATACACTTTTATCGAATATCCCCAGAATCTTATCATCAAGCCTTAAACTGCCCTCTTCGATCAGTATGCCAATGGCCATTCCGGTTATGCTCTTGCACAGTGAATGGGTAATATGCCAGAGATTTTCCGGATATGGCGCATAATGGCACTCTCCGATCACATATCCATGTCTTAAAATCATCACCTGATGAATGTCCACTTTAGAAAGATTCAAAAGTTCCTCCATCAATCTCCTGACCTGATCCGATTCGATTCCCTGTTCCTCAGGCGCCGACCTGGGCAGCTTCTGCCCTGACTCGGGCAGACTGTAAAATGACGGTTTCTGTGGAATAAAATCTACTTTGCTTATATGTTCTGTGTTTCCTCTTACTAAATTAAAAACAAGTTCCAGCATTGCCTGCTGCTCTTTTAACATCGCACTGCACCCTCTTCTATTACTGCCTGTTCTTCTTTTGCTTTCTGTATAATATAGCACATATTTAAAAACGGAAAAAGCACCTTAGCATTACGATTCTTCTATGTTTAAAAAAATATACAAAGAATTTAAAATTTTGTCTTTACTTTTTCTAAAAAACCTATATAATAGATAAAGGTGACAGCAAGACGGCCCCATGGTCAAGAGGTTAAGACGCGACCCTCTCAAGGTCGAATCACGAGTTCAATTCTCGTTGGGGTCATACAGCCGGAACATCGTATTTATGCGGTGTTTCGGCTTTTTTATGTCTGTGTGAAAAAGTTACTCACCAAAATTACTCACCAAAACTAAATTTTCGTTGCTTCATGTCTTTTTATATTAATATAGAAGCAACAATCGAGTAGGGGAGATTAAATCTCCCCTCTCACACCACCGTACATGCCGTTCGGCATACGGCGGTTCAACATAACTTCAAAGCATGACGTTCCATGTAATAATCGTAGCAACTCACAAGCCCTGCCTGTTTCAGCTTTTCTTTTG
>NZ_CAJSYK010000023.1:0-45814 GCF_910574135.1 Anaerostipes faecis
AAGGCATAGCTTCCTCTATGTCCAACGTTTATGCCCTTTTTTGCCAAATCTCTATTCCTGCACGATATTCAGTTTTCAAATTTCAGTTAGAATCTCATTCATTGAGATTCCGAGAAGTTATTTACATTCAAAAAACTTTTGTTATAATTAGTATAGCTTTAAGAAACAAAAATACAAGTACGCACACTTTTGTGCCCTAGAATAGTGAGGATTAAATGGCTGATAGAAATTTATATAATGGCTCTTGTGAAATTGTAAGTGCGCTCAATCTTCTCAGTGGTCGTTGGAAGTTACCAATTTTATGGAAATTATCTTATGGAAATATACGATACAATGAACTAAAAAGGCAAGTTCATGGTATCACCAATATTATGCTAACTCGTTCATTACAAGAATTGGAAACACATGGTTTAGTTACTCGTATTCAATATTCGGAAATCCCACCTCATGTAGAGTATTGTTTAACACAAGCCGGATTAAAGTTGGTTCCAGCGTTACAGGAGTTAAAAAAGTGGGGAGAAGAACAGGCGATTCTTGAAAAACAGCTACTTTCAACTTCTAAAAATAAAGTTTCAAATTCAAAATAGTTTTATATTTATCTATCTTTTTGACCATATAAGAATGAGAGGGATTCCGTAGTCGTCGGCATTGTGTGTAATGTGTATAACTGGCTGTCTTATGGAGTTGTGGGTAACTCTGTTTGCAGAATATGGGAAAGCTGCACTTTAGCTTTTCCATGTTCTGTGAACAGAGTTATCCATGACGCAATAGCCTGTTATGCACATTTCCACAATGCTTTTTTTGCTTCTCCGGCTCGCTGGCTCTGCGTTTCTCCCTCCATTCCTTTTGCCGTTCTCGGTTGTGTGCAAGCCGCTTTTCCTCCGCTTCCTGTTCCTCCTGCTGGCGGCGATCATTCCCCCGCCCGATAAGCGGCGGCGGCAAAGGTGTTTCGTCCAGTCTTTGCGCACCTGCGCCTTTTGCTCCTGCACAAGCTGTTTCCGCTTGTTTTCAAGCTGTCTGATTTCCTTCTCGATACCTGCGATTTTTTCAAGTTTGGTCTTTGGCATATCTGAAATGCTCCTTTCATTTTTGGAGTATGGAATGGATTTTTACAAATAAGCGGTTTTCCGTTTACTCCGTCCTGTCGGCAAGTATCATTTTCAATAGCTTGTCGCGGAATGTTTCTGTGCCGCTGTGGTTGAAAAACAACTCCGCAACAATGATCTGCCCGTTCCTCTGCGTCGTGATGATACCGTCGGGTTTCCGGGCGCGAAAAAGGGATTTCCCGTGGTTGGAAAATCCCTCTTTGCTGTCGGTTATTCTGTTTTACTGTGCGGGCGGCGCGGTGGCTTGTGCTTTTTTCCTTTCCCAAATGTCCAGATATCTCCCTTGCATCCCCTGCAAAATCCTCTCCGGATGCGAATACCCTATCTGCACGCCACGGCGAAAAATCCTGGTTCCAGTCGGCACCTGTGATGCCGATAAGAATGCACTGTTCCTTCATCTGTGCCCGGATATTCTCTGCTTCTCCCGGAAAAGTATGTATCCAGATGACCGGGTCATCTTTCCTTATTTTATCATCAAAAATTGTGATCTCATATCCCTTAACTTTCAACTCCTTCATTTATTCATCTTCTTTCCCATCAGTTCATAATAAAAAATGTACTGCTGCATGACTCCTTCACATCCATTGTATCTTTCTGCCGGAAACCCGTCAGGATAATGGCCTTCCAGAGCCTGTCTGATGTGAGTGTCTACAGGAAATGCTTCAAAATGATGAAGTGCAAACAGGCAGATACAGTCCGCCACTTTCTCCCCGATGCCATACAGTTTCATCAATTCAGTCTTTGCCTCTTTATAAGGCATCTGTTTTATTGCCTCCAAAGAGACTTCTCCCTCTGTCAGGCTTTTTGCAGTCCCCACCACATACTTGCTCCGGTACCCCAGGTTGCTGTCCTTCAAAGCATCCTCATGAAGTTCCGCCAATGCCTCCGCTTGGGGAAAAGTATAGTAAAGCTTCCCTGATCCGTCAAATCTTTTCTCTCCATAACACTCACAAATGTTGTCAATACACCGGCGGATGCGGACAATATTGTTTTGCTGTGATATTAAAAATGAGACGATCATTTCCCATAAATCCTGATTCAAAATACGGATGCCGAAACCAAACTCCGAGGCTTTTTTCAGATATTGGTCTTGTTCATCAATTGATTCTATGTATTTTTTGTAATCTGTATTCAGATCAAAATATTCCCTCCAAAATGTCTCGTACTTCCTTTCATCACAGTGAAATGTGCATTGGTTTCCATTCTGGGTCACTTCCAAATATTCATTTCCTGCAATCACCGAATATGTATTGTCATGCTTCTGCCTCATACGGAAACACTGACCGGAATCACAGATCTGTGCAATGTTAAAACAGTCTAATTCTTTTGTTATCATAATACTCCTTATAATATAGACATATAAACTTTCCTTTTATACTTCATCATTTTCTCTTTGCCTAATATGGAATTATCTTATTTACATCCCTTATATCTGAGTAGCTTGTATCATCTATGATAATTCCAATACCGCTTCTGTCTGATTCTGCACAGTTTCCAGATGTTATCTTGATCACTTATTGTTAATCCTAAGTACACTAAGACTATATTTGTACGCGTTCAATTGGTGTATTTCAAACACTTATAGTTAGCTCTAATACCCATTTCCTTCGCATAAAATAGTCATTCTATTAAAACAACAATTCTCACCAAAAAGCTCATATATCTCTCCATCCCGCATAAACTCGGATTTTTTTAAAACGGTTGATCCCCCATACTTTATACGCTATCATAGGCCGACCTTTATTAAATATCATACTATAATAATTACCTTTTTCCATTTATTTTAAAAATTCATAGAAAATACTGGTACGATCCTCAAAATATTTAATTCATCACATTTTTGCTTCCGTTAAACAATAAAAACAAATTTTTTCACAATTCTGTCTCTATCGATCCAATATCTCATCCACCCGATCCAACACCGCCTCACAATCAACCTTTTCATAATCCGTCACGTCCAGTTCAATCAGACTCCCCAGCTGAAACTTATCATAACCTTTATTTAAACACCGGTCTTTAAATATTTCATAAGTCACCAGAGCATCCGCCTTCGTCCGGTCTTCCAGCACATCCCCTTCATGATATCGTGTCACCAAATGTGCCAGGTGTCTGGACGGTTCCAGATCTCTGTTTCTTGACCGCTCATACAACACATCAATGTTTCCGGTAAGGCGGATCGTGAGCACCTGATATCCATAAGTTAAGGAAAGGCTTTCAAGTCTTCCCTTCTGTTTTTCGCTGAACGGATAATCCGAAATTACCGAGTACTCCCCACTCATGAGTTCCTCCAGCTTTGCATAGTACAACTCCCAGCTTTGATCTTCCAGACGAATCTTTTCTTCTATATTTTCAAATCCAAAACGGTCCCACAGCTTCTCTTTCATTTCATCCTGAGAAACTACAACAAATTCATTGTGCCGATTTAAAATCTGTTTGCACAGGAACGTCTTCCCCGTTGCGGGATAACCGGCAAGGAGTATCATTGCTTTTTTCATACATCTCTCCCAAATAAACAGACTGCCGCGGCAAAACGGCAGTCTCCTGTTATAATGCTAATTCAACTGTCAGATAATAAGTATCTGCCCGGTAATAAGCTTCTACATACTCTCTTGGAATTTTGTTTTCGTCATAGGAAACACGCTTCACATAGATCAGAGGCGCTCCCACTTCCACCTGAAGCAGCTTGGACCTCCGCTCATCTGCCAAAATAGAATAAATCTTTTCTTCCGCTTTCGCCAGCTTGATGTGACAGTGGTTCACATAATAAACTCTCAGCGATTCCTTGGAAAAGTCTTTCTCCAGCGCTTCCGGAACCCAATCGTAATCCAGATAATTGGTCTCAATATACATGGGCTTTTCATCTGCATACCGGACCCTCTCAATCCTGATCACTTTTGCGCCCTCTTCAAGTTGAAGATTTTCTAAGACTTCCTGATCCGCACGAATGACCGTCTTATCCAGAACCTTTTTGCTCGCCACCCTCTTGCCGTCACTGTGTTCCCGCAAAAAATTGACGATCTTCTGGTTATCACTTTTTGCTTTCATGTTCTTTACATAAGTCCCATGGCCGCGTTTTTTTTCGATCAGTCCTTCATCTGCCAGCATATCCATCGCTTTTCTGACCGTAGCCCTGCTGACCTTATAATAAGCCATCATTTCACTCTCAGCAGGGATCAGATCCCCGATCTGATACTTCCCGGTGACAATGTCCTGGTACATATAATCATATATCTGGTAATAAAGCTGTTCCCTTCCGCTGAAATCCAATTCATGTTTCATCGCTTACACCTCTCTGTAACTGTGTTCCTAAAATTATTCCATCAGCTCCCCGCCCACGAGATTGATGGACTGTCCGGTCAGATAGCTTGAGCTGTCCGTAGTCAGGAAGATCGCCGCATCCGTTACATTTTTCAGATCTACCAGCTTATGCATCGGAATATTCTTCTCAAAATACGGGAGCACTTCTTCCGGATCTAAATTTCTTTTCTTTGCATATTCATATTTTAACTTCTGCCACATCTCTGTCGGGACAATTCCCGGACAGATGGTATTTACCCGTATGCCCTTGTCTGCAAATTCTTTTGCTATGGACTGGGACAGTCCCTGGACACCGTATTTGCTTGCGCAGTAAATGGTCTGCCAGGAACTTGGCTTTTTCCCTGAAAGTGAAGACATATTGATGATTGTTCCGCCTCCGTCAAGCATCTGTCTCACTGCCGCCTGACAGCACAAGAACGTGGCTTTCAGATTCACATTGATCGTCGTATCCCAAAGTTCCTCACTGCTTTCCAGAAACGGCGCCATCTTGGAAAATCCGGCAGAGTTGATCCATGAATTGATTCTACCATATCTTTCGGCTGCTTTACATGTATTTTCATCAATTTGCTCTTTCTTCGTCACATCCGTCTTGAAAAAGCAGGCCTCACCGCCTCCGGCCTTTATTTTCTCCACAACCTGCATGGATTTTTCTTCATTCAGGTCAAAGATTACAACTTTGGCTCCCCTCTTTGCAAACTCTTTTGCCATAGCGGCTCCCATGCCGCTTCCGCCTCCGGTGATGACAGTTACCTTATCATCTAATCTCTCCGCATTCATGTTAAAAGCCTCCTTTACTTTTTAATATACTCCGCAACATTGACCTGTTTATCCTGAGGCATAACCTGGACAAAAACATTAACTCCCTTTTGGATCAAATCAAGGAAGTTTTTATTTTCTTCCGGGTTAGTAGAAATATTTTTATACAAAACACTTCTCCCTTCTTTTGCGCCCATTCCTCCCACGTCGATCTCATCGATTTCAATTCCTTGATCCACCATGTAATTCAGGATTTCCGGCCCTTTTACAAGAAGGATTGTAGGCGCTTCCAGCCCCTGTTTCATAAATTCCACCGCATCGTCCCGGTTAAATATACCGATGGCAATCTCATCGGGCACTGCCATTTCCAGCACATTGATCATAAAATCGTCTTCTGCCACTTCATCATCGGCAACGACAACCTGTACTGCATTTTTCTGCTTGATCCAGGCTGTCATCACCTGCCCGTGGATCAGCCGGTCGTCAATTCTTGTTAAGACTAAGTTTTCCATTCTTCCTGCCTCCTTTGCTTAAATTCATTCCCTTTACCGCCAATGCCCCCGGAGAGACTGCCTCCTGTATCAGTTCATCCAGCGTGCTCTTTTCGGTTCTGGCAAAAACCAGAGTGATCAGCATCGGCATATTCATACCTGAAACCATACCGATCTTATGGTCTTTCGCCAGGTATCCTGTACTGTTAAAAGGGGTTCCCCCTGTCACATCCGTAAGAACCAAAGTACCTTCCTCTGATTCGTACTCTTTTATCTCACTTTCCAGTCTGTTTCTGTATGCTTCCGGAGACTCTCCGGGCAGGAGAGGGACAGCTGATATCCCCTCCTGTTCCCCTGCCACCATCTGAAGGCTTTCTAAAAGCCCTTCACAGAAACGGCCGTGGCTTACTAACATAATATGTATCATAACGGCATCCCTCTATCCCACAAATCCAAGCAGCCCCAGATAAGATGCCGCAATTCCTACAATGAAGATGCCGATAACGATCCAAGTGACGTTGATCTTCTTTGAAACAAGCTTCCATACAATCAGGGTAATAGCTAAAGGAATGAGTCCTGGAAGAAGGGAGTTTAAAATCTCCTGAAACTTTACCACACCGCTGCCCACGGCAATCTTAAACGGAGTATTCACTGTAATTCTTGTGGAAGCCATGCACCCCACAACCATGAGTCCCACAATGCTGAAGGCATTGGTCACCTTATCAATCACCCCGTTTTTAAGGATTTTTAACAGAGTAGATTTTCCGTATTTGTAGCCGTTCATAAACATGAAATATCCGCATGTAAAAATCAGGATCTCAAACAATACTGTAAAAAATACCGGTCCGACATAATTCCGGTCCAGCGCCATCGTACAGCCGATACCCGCTAAAATAGGAAACAGGATTCCCTGCATAACGGTGTCTCCGATACCGGCTACGGGTCCCATGAGTCCGGTGCGGACGGAATTGATGTCTTCTGCCGAAACACTTTCCCCGTTGGCTCTGGCCTCCTCCATAGAAACCGTGATCCCGTTAATGATCGGCCCGATAGTAAAGACTTCTGAGTTATAAAATACCATATACTTTTTCAGCTCTCTGACCCGCTCTTCATTGGATTCGTACAGGCGTTTGACCGGCCCGATCATCAGATTGGCGATTCCCAGGGCCTGCAGCCGTTCATAGTTATAGCATGCCTCTGTGCTGGTGGTGGCCAGCCATGTCTTTACAAGATCTCTTTTTGACAGTTTTTTCTGATAATCCCTCGCTTCTGTTTCCTCTGCATAATCAGTGCGCTCTTCATTTTTCTTCAGCGTGAGGCGCTTCACTTTCTTCGTTTTTTCTTCCTTTTTATTATCGGCCATAAACATGATAATTGCAATGATTGCCGCAAAAATCGCAACGGCCATAATATCCAGTTTTAAGTAGATCGTCAGGAAAAATCCGGCAAAGAAATACGGAACCAGCTTTTTCTTTCCAAGATAGTTTAAAAGCATGGCGATTCCAAGTGCAGGCATGATCCCTCCGACTACCTGCAGCGCAGTTACAAGACTCTTGGGAATGGCATTAATCAAAGCAGTACCCCATGTTTTCCCGGACATCACGAGCGCAAAGGCAGGAATCCCATACAGCGCAAAGGCCACCAGAAAGGACGGGACAAAATTCATAAGCCGCACTCCTCTGATATTCCCGTTTTCCAGCATAACATCAGCCCTGTGAATCCAGAAAGAGTTCACAGTCATATAAACCTGATTCAGTAAAAGGCCAAACATACTGAACGGGATGGCAAATGTCACTGCCATCGTCGGGCTCGCGCCTGATAGAATCGTCATGGCTGTACCAAAGATCCCTGCAACGATCGTATTGCTAGGCATGGTTCCCCCTGCGGAAATCCATCCCAGATAGATCAGCTGTATGTTAGCACCCGCGAGCATACCTGTCATCGGATCTCCCATAAAAATACCGGTCAGCAGCCCTGTCGTCAGCGGGTACACCAGACATTTTGTCACCGGACCAAAAAACCACCACTGCCCCATTGTTGCCAGCAAAGCTACTAAAATTGCTGAAATTACCATCTTAAATCCTCCTCTTTCCGATTAATGTTTTCCGCTTAAGCGGACCATCACTTTCCCTTTCTTTGCATACCTCTGTGTTTTCAGCTCCTCACCCATCTCTTCCAGATCAAGGCTGGCACTGATGATTGTATCGGTATCAAGCTTTCCGCTTTCTAAAAGCGCCACCGCCCGTTTCGTTGTGTTTGGATTTAAATAAGAAGTATAGATGCTGAGTTCCTTCGTATACGCCTCAAATTGGTTCATGGAAACCGGCTCATCCGGATCTCCGAGTCCAAACAGCAGTACCTTGGCATTTTTTCCCGCAATCTTCAGAGACTGCTCCATGGTTGATTTTAATCCGATACATTCGATAACATAGTCAATATTAAATGTCTCAGCCAGCTTTTCTATCTCTTTGTCATCCACTGCATAATCGGCTCCCAGCTCAAGAGCCAGCTGCTGTTTCTCTTTCTCCCTCTCAACCACGATGATGACAGAGGCCCCCGAGAGTTTCACCATCTGAAGCATCAGGCTTCCGATAGAGCCCAGACCGTAAATTACCACTGCCGAGCCGCTTCGGATCTGAATCAGATCCAGTCCGTGGATCACACAGGACAAAGGCTCTGCGAATGCCGCATTTTTAAGATCCAGCTTCTCCGACACTTTATAGACGTTCTGCTCCGGAGGGTACACATAGTCAGAAAATCCTTTTGCCACACCGTGCCTTTCAAAACAGAAATTCGGAAGCCCCTGCTGGCAGTAAATACATTTCCCGCATCCGTAACTGGGATCTGCTGCCACCCTGTCTCCAGGTTTAAAATACTTAACCTTCGGTCCGACGGCTGTCACAATCCCGGAACACTCATGTCCGAGAATAATCGGCGGTATCACCGGACTGGCCCCGTTTTTCCCTTCAAATTTATGTATGTCTGTGCCGCACAGGCCGCACCATGCCACTTCGATTTTCACTTCATCATCTTCCGGTTCCCGGTCAGGTACTTCTCTCACTTCATAGGTCCAATCCCCTGTATAATATCCTGCTCTCATATGCATCACCCGCCTTAATTGAGATTTTTAAAGAGTTCTATTTTCCTCTGTACTACCTGGTTGACTGCTTCGATACACGGCACTACATTATTTCTCAGAGAACTGCTTTCCGAGGTCTGTCCAAAAAGCTCTTTGGACTTTTTCGTCCAGGTGACCAGAAGTTCTGTTCCCACATTAAATTTCCTGATTCCAAGATCGATTACCCGTCTCACGTCCTCATCCTTTACTCCGGTCCCGCCGTGAATAACCAGAGGAAGATCTACCGCCTCTTTAATTTCTTTCAGCCTTTCAAAGTTAATGTTTGTCTTGGACTTATACTGTCCGTGATTCGTGCCGATTGCCACTGCCAGTGCATCAATCCCTGTCTTCTTCACAAAGTCCACTGCTTCTTTTGGGTCTGTATAGCGCACTTCCGCCTCTGACACTGCTACTCCGTCCTCTGTTCCCCCGACGATCCCCAGTTCCGCCTCCACAGAGACATCAAATTTCCCTGCATATTCAATGATCTGCTGTGTCTTTAAAATATTTTCTTTCAGCGGCAGGGATGATCCGTCAAACATGACAGAACTGTAACCGGCATCAATCGCCTCTTTTATATCATCATACTCTTTTGCATGGTCCAAATGAAGCACCACGTCAATTCCTGCTTCCTCCGACATGGTCCTGCACACAGATACCAGATTCTTGTGCCCCACATATTTGGCCGTTCCGACACTCGTCTGAATGATCACCGGAGTCCCCTGTTCTTTCGCCGCCAGGATAATGGCTGGAAGCATTTCCAGACTGTGGGTATTAAACGCCCCCACTGCCATGTTCAGTTCATCCGCTTCTTTCAGAACCTTCTTCAAATTTGTATACATCTTAACCTCCTCAAATATTGACTTCTGCCTTTTGTTTTAAAATTCTATTTGTTCACCTCCCATCATTTTATCCTAACGTTATAATGTACGGACGTTTGTACTTTCGAATGTATTATACAACTCTTTTTACATTTTGTAAACAGTTTTTAAGCCAGAAGATGAAAAATCTTCTGGCTTAAGGTCATTCTCATATTCTATTGTTTACTTAACAGTACTCTCTCCCGCCCAAATCCTGCACTGCGTAATCTTAGGTTCCGGATCAAACCCCTCTTCCACGCCCATAGCAGAAAGCATCTCACACGGGAAATCCGGACAGACTCCGCAGTGGTCGAATCCTTTTTTCTCACAGCAGGACTTCACCCCGCACTCACCGCCCCAAAACGGCTGTTTCATTTCTGTGCATCCTTTACAGTGAACCTGCTCCTTTCGTTCACATGAATTGCAGCAGACACCGCATCTTGATTCAAACATAACTTACCCTCCTAAATTTTTCTTTCAGTTAAAGAGTTTCTTTCAGTTCCTCAATCCATGTTTCCAGCGCCTGTGCCAAGATAAGCTGCTGCTCTAAAACAGCCATTCCTGTTTTCGGAATCTCCGGCAGATGTTCTTTCAGGCTTACATTTTCTTCGATATATCCTTTTAAAGTCTTCATGTTATTCTCAATCTCTGTCAAACAGGATTTCTGTTTTTCCTTCGGCAGACTGTCCAGATTTACAATGACGGCATTAAAGTCGAGAAATATTCGGACAGGTTTTGAAGCGATCTCCAGCATGAGCTTTTCAAATTGCTTCTCGCCCTGCTCCGTCAAAGAATAAACCGTCTTTTCCGCCATATTTCCTTCTTTTACAATATCGCCTTTCATAAATCCTTTTTTCTCCAGCTGGATGACTTTTTTGTAAATAGAAGGTGTACTGATCTTCACCCATTTGGATATATTGCGGTACTCTACGATCTTTTGAATATCGTAGGCACTTAAAGATTCCTTCTTCAAGATTCCCAACACGATAAGATCAATGGTTGCCATGATTTCCCCCTTTTGCTTGACAACTACTATAATTTATAGTAGTATGTGATTCACTATTTACTTGCTATAATTTATAGTAGTATATTTTATATTTCATGTCAACAGAAAGGAGAGTTCATTATGAATGAACAAAACAAAAAGATGGAACTGTTAGGAAGTGCTCCGATACCGAAAGCACTTTTAGCCATGGGGCTGCCGACTATGATCGGCATGATGATCAATGCCTTATACAACCTGGTAGATGCTTACTTTGTGGGAGGGCTGGGAACCAGCCAGATGGGCGCAATCTCCGTTGCCTTTCCCCTCGGACAGGCGGTGGTAGGACTGGGCCTGTTATTCGGAAACGGAGCCGCATCCTATATTTCCAGACTGCTGGGACGCGGAGAAAAAGATACTGCCAACAAAGTCGCCAGTACAGCTCTCTACAGCAGTGTGGCTGCAGGTGCAGTCTTAATTATTTGTACGGTGATTTTTCTGAATCCGATTTTAAAGTTGCTTGGAGCAACCAAAAGCATAATGCCCTATGCAGTCACTTATACAGGCATCTATATTGTCTCATCTATCTTCAACGTTTTTAATGTGACAATGAATAATATTGTCACCAGTGAAGGGGCCGCTAAGACAACGATGTGTGCCCTGCTGACAGGTGCTGCTCTGAATATTATTTTAGACCCCATCTTCATTTATGTCCTGGATCTGGGCGTGGCCGGTGCTGCAATCGCTACGGCCATCTTACAAATAGTTTCTACCGCTGTGTATTTATGTTATGTATTCAGAAAGAAAAGTGTATTTGATTTCAAAATAAAAGACTGCTGTTTTTCTAAAAAAATGATATCGGAAATCATGAAAATAGGGATTCCTACCCTGATCTTTCAGCTGCTGACCAGTCTTTCCATCGCACTGATCAACAAACAGACGAAAGTATACGGGGATTCCGTCATCGCCGCTATGGGTGTGGTAACAAGGGTTATTTCTATGGGAAGTCTCATGGTCTTCGGATTTATCAAAGGCTTTCAGCCAATTGCAGGATTCAGCTATGGGGCAAAAAAATATGACCGCTTACATGAAGCGGTCAAAACTTCTATTATATGGTCCACAATATTCTGCCTAATCTTTGGGGCAGCTGCGGCTTCGTTTTCCTCATCTATCATTTCAGGATTCACAGAAGGAGATATGGAAATGATCCGTGCCGGCCAAAAGGCACTGCGGGCAAACGGTTTATCTTTTCTGCTCTTTGGTTTCTATACGGTATATTCATCCCTTTTCCTTGCTCTGGGAAAAGCAAAGGAAGGTTTTATCCTGGGTGCATGCAGGCAGGGAATCTGCTTTGTCCCTGTCATCTTCATTTTCCCGGCACTTTGGGGTATCAGCGGAATTCTTTATGCTCAGCCGATTGCTGATGTTATCTCTGGGGTTATTACAGTATTTATGGCTCTGCACCTTCATAAGGAACTTAAGAGTACAGCAGACGTTACTGCCCCAGTAAACAGGAGTCCCCAGCCAGACAATATAAAATATGAGTCTTAATGCTGTCCGCACAAAATCCCCGTTTCCATGCGGTTTGACGAAACGGGGATTTTTCTCTGTTTTTTATTATAATGTTATTGCAAAAATCAAATTTCTAAGAGGCGTGTACATTAATATCTAATTTTGTACTGACAAAAAAGTTTTAATAATGATTTTAATATTATTTTTAAAGATTTTCTTTCAAAAAGCTAACCTCTGAAATCGATTGATCTCAAAGGTTAGCTTTGACAAAATATAAAATTAAGCCTTTACAAGCTGTTCACAGTATCTTTCCCATAGTATACCTTAAGAATTAATTCCTTCATCTCTTCTGCCGTTGGCTGAATCGGATTAAATGGCGTTGCGACGTCACTCATTGCTTTTTCCGTTAATTTATCCAAATTCTTAATAAAAGTGTCTTCCTGTACTTTTTCTTTCATTGTTTTTGGAATATCTATTTTCTCGCTCAGCTCGGCAATTGCCTCCGCCAATGATTCCTTTCCAATGTACCCCGCAAGCTCATCATACATTTTTTTAACTTCTTCATCCTGACTGTTATATTCCAATCCGTATGGAAGTACAATCGCATTGGCAAGCCCATGAGGCACTCCATATTCCGCCCCGAAAGAATGAGCAATCCCATGAACAATTCCTAATCCGGAATTAGAAAATGCGATTCCTCCCATGCAGGATGCGGCCAGCATCTCTGCCCCTGCATTTTCGTTTTCCGGATTTTCGTACACTTTTTCCAGACTCTTATATCCATAAAGAAAAGCGGCCAGGGACATTGCCTTTGAAAATGGATTTGCAGTTGGCGTTACATAAGATTCTATTGCATGTGTCAGGGCATCCATTCCGGAAGCTGCCGTTAAACTCTTAGGCATCGTTGCCGTAAATTCAGGATCTAAAACAGCTGCATCCGGAACCAGTCTTCCATTCATGTCTCTGACAGAATATTTTTTCTTTTGTTCAATATCCTTAATTAAAGCTGCTCTGGTTGCCTCACTTCCTGTTCCGGCAGATGTGGCAATACAGCAGACTTTTGCTTTCACTCTTAAATTCTCTATGATATTCGGAGGCATTGTCTCCTCCAGTGTTCGATAGGCAGGATTCTCATAAAACACCCACATAGCTTTTGCTGCGTCCATTGCTGATCCGCCGCCAAATCCTATAATCCAGTCCGGTTCAAAAGTCTTCATCTTTTCTGCACCCTTTAAAATTGTATGAAAACTTGGCTCCGGTTCAACTTCTGTGTAGGCCTCGTATTCAAAACCGGCTTCTTCTAAAACATCCGTAACTTTTTTATAGGAGCCGACATCTATAAGAACATTTCCGCTCATGACAATAAATGCTCTTTTTCTTGGTCCTTCCAGTGTCTTAAGCTGTTGTACCGCGTTCTTCCCCCAGTAAATTTTTTCGCACCCTAATTTTATAGAATACATGTTATCACCATCCTTTTCTGCCTAGTAAACAATACAATTTTTAATTACTTTTTGGGCCGCATGTTCAAGTATCGCCTCTTCCAGTTTCTCAAGCGGATACTCCTTTTGAATAAAATCATCACTTTGGATCACTCCCATTTTTAACAACTCCAACGCAGTTCGAACATGTCTCGGGGTTGTGTGAAATACACCTTTGACCGTTACTTGTGAATAGTGCAGAAGAGTTGCATCAATCGAAAGGATACTTTTTTCCTTTGTTCCGCCGAATAAAAGAACAAACCCGGCTTTCCTTGCCATCTTAACACTGCTTTCCCATACATTGATCAGGCCGGTAGCCTCAATTACAATATCCGCTCCCCTGCCTCCTTCTGTCATCGCTTTTACTGCATATGCGCTGTCCTCAATATCTGTAATATTTAATATCTCATGAACCCCCAGCTTCTTTGCAAGCTCCAATCGATTTTGTGCCTTATCCGTAACAATAACATGAGCGCCTTTTAACACTGCAAGCCTCGCAAACATCAAACCGATCGGACCTGCACCGTTTACCGCTACTACATCACCTAAGTGAATGGGGCATTCTTCAATTCCATATACAGCACAGGAAAATGGCTCCATCAGGGAAGCACTCTTATGAGAAATCGAATCATCAAGCAAAAACATATTCTGTTCTACGATTCTCTCCGGTACTTTTACATATTCTGCATAGGTCCCTCTGTTAAATAACATGTCTTCGCACATAGAAGGAAATCCCTTTTTACAGAAATAACAATGATTACATGGGGCTGTATTGTGCACAGCTACCCGGTCTCCCTCTTTAAAATTCTTAACCTTTTTCCCCACTGCGGCAATCACTCCCGAGTATTCATGTCCGAATGGATGTGGTGGTTTCAATAAAGGATATCCCCTCTTATATATTTTTACATCCGTCCCACACGTAGCAGAGATCTTGTTTTTTACTAAAACATCTCCTTCTCCGATTTCAGGAACCTCACATTCTTCAATCCGAAGATTTTCCTGTTCATACAAAACTGCTCTTCTCATTTTCATTCCGGGACTCTGCTCCTCCTTAAATTAAATTGGAAATCCCGGCTCCAAAAGCGGAAACCGGGATTGAAACATCAGTAACAATTGGATGTCTGATCTTCTTTGTCTTTTTTTGGCTGTCCATATGATTTGAATTTCTCCATAACCACGTCCATTTCTTCGTCACTTAAAACAACCGGCTCACCGACTGACATTGCCCGATACTGCATTTCCGCACAAAATTCCATATTCACTGCCAGACCAAATGCTTTTTCAATTCCGGGTCCGCAAGTCAAAAGCCCATGATTTGCAAGTAAAACAGCTTTCCCCTTTCCGCAGGCTTTGATCGCTGCCTCCGCAAGCTCCGGAGTTCCGAATGTACAGTATGGTGCACACGGTACCATCGACGTTCCCGCACCTCCGATGACATAATGCAAGGCCTTAATCGGCATATTCAGACATGCAAATGTTGTACAATAAGCAGAATGTGTATGTACGACTGCCCTTGCATCCGGTTTATTTACATAAAAAACTGTGTGCAGCCCCCATTCACTGGAAGGCTTTTTATCACCTTCAACGACATTTCCTTCTAAATCCATCACAACGACATCCTCCGGGGCAGTTTCAAAATAACCTACGCCGGATGGACTGATTGCCATCATCTTTTCTTCTGCATTATATATACTGATATTTCCGCTTGTCCCCTTGCTGAGACCGGCTGCACTCATTTTTTTGCCGTACTCGACTACCAATTCTCTTTCTTTTTTTAATAACATATTGTTCCCCTTTTTAAAATGTGATCTGGTTTAAATTGACTATCATATCACTGGTTTTTGTCTCCCAAAAACGATTAATCGTGTCTGCCAGTAGTTTTGGAGATTTTGGGAGGGCATCGACAACATTTCCGGCGTTATGCGGCGTTAAAGTAATATTATCCAGTTTCAGAAGCGGATCGTCCTTATCCAGCGGTTCATTCCAATACACATCTAATGCCGCTCCGCCGATCCGTTTATTTTCTAATGCCTCAATAAATGCCCCTTTATCTAAGACCTTCGCTCTGGATGTGTTGATCAGATACGCCGTCGGTTTCATAAGACTGATAACTTCTTCATTAATACTGTTTTCAGTCTCCGGTGTTACCCTTAAATGAAGTGATATAATATCCGCTTCTCTGAACACTTCTTCTTTCTCTTTCATTGTTACAGCAATGCCTTTGGCATTCATGGCATCCTGAGTCACAAATGGATCATAAGCAATGATTTTCATGCCGATCCCGGCGGCTTTTTCCGCCACTAAACGTCCGATATGTCCCAGCCCTATGATCCCTACTGTCATTTCTCTCATTGCAGTGGTATATGCTGAATTAACATACTCTTTTCTCCAGATGCCCTGTTTCATTGCTGCGTGGGCTCTTGCAATGTTTCTTGTCTCAGCAAACATTAAGCCGACCGCAAAATCTGAAGTTGCTTCCGCATTTCTTATCACATGCACCACCGGAATATTTTTTTCAGTTGCGGCTTCCACATCTACATGCTCCAGTCCCCCGCGGCATGTTCCAATCAGCTTTAGATTTTGAGCCCTCTCAATTAATTTTTTCGGAACGGGACAGAAATGTACCAGCAGAATATCTGCATCTTCTATTTCGGTATAAAGTTCTTCTGGGATCTCTTCTGCCTCCGGCCCCTTTGTTTCTATGTTTAAAGCCTTTTTCTGAAAATCCTTTCGGTCATCTGCTTTCCAAACAATTTCTTTAATTTCCGGTTCATCATCAATGTTCAGGCTTTTTGCGGCTTCTGCCAGCAATCCGCTGCTCACGATGATATCCCCTACTACTGCAATCTTCATAATTTCCCCTTTCGTTTCAAAGTATCATCCGCACTGGGTCTTATGCAGTTTCTCCGCCCGATGCTCCGGCGGCTGCCTGTGCTCCTCCCATAGCATTAGATTCTAAATAATCCCATACTCTTTGTTTATTCTTCTTAAATAATACGAAACACAAAAGATAGACAGCTATGACCGCTCCAATAATGATCGGATTCATGGTCAGGAATGCGTATGTAATAAGCCCTGCCGTACAGTTTGACAGAATAAATCCGATAATTAATACAGTTCCTGCAGTCACTTCATATCCGGCATTTACTGCGATGTCTGTAAATACGGCTGCCCAGGAGGATGCCATTAACAGCTTTGCGCAGAACACAATACAGGCTGCAATCCAGGATTTAAAGATGTTGCCGTTTGACAGAGATACCGGAACTTCTACCATATATGGAAGAGAGGGCAATACCATTACCGGAAGAACGATATTTCCAGGCAAAATGAAGGCTAACAGAAGGGCCACCGGGATAACTAACAAGCCTGTTGTCAATGTAGCCGCTTCTCCATATCCCAGTGCATCATTTACTGCGACGATAAACTCCCGGTCCTTTCCATACTTTGATTTCTTTAATGCCTTTCTTGAGTAATCCGTAATGACAGTAAATCCTGAGGCAAACAATCCCGCAATCTTTGGAAAGATTGCCATTACTGCTGAACAGGTCACCGCAACATCTGCAACCTGTCCCCATGAAGTCATCTCATTTAAAGTCGATATATTTCCGACGATTCCAAGAATCAGTCCTACGATCAGGCCTACATACATTGGTTCGCCCAGAAATCCGATTTTCTTCTTAATTGCATCCGGTCTTAAATTAATCTTATCTGCTCCCAGTTTCCCAAGTGCAAAGTCTAAGGCTAAGTACAGAGGTACATCCCCCATATGATGCGGCGCTATCATTGCACAGCCTGGATAATGATAGTATGTAGACCATCGCTTTTGAACAATCTCTGCAAGCAGCAAGACAACCAAATTGACAAAAAGCATAAGAACAAATGCCATCACAAGGTTTCCTTTGATCTGGTATAACAGCGATCCCCACACGATGATTGAGTAATTATTCCACAGATCCGACGGCTGAAAGATATCTGTAATCTTTACCAGGAAAATTACAATCTGGAAGATCAGCCCGACTCCGATAAACATCATCCCAATGTCAGTGGAATAAGCTACCGAAGCAACGGCCTGCCACCCTACATCCAGCGCCGGCAGATTGATTCCCGTCTGCTCGATCAGTTTTGTTACTAACGCTGATAATACGCTGCCAAACGCACTGGTTATAAACGCCATACCTTTCAAACCGACACCGATCAGCACAGCAGACATAAAAGCCTTTTTTACCGGTGCTTTGAATATTAAACAAATAATAAATATGATAATCGGCACTGTTATATAGTTTCCGAATGTATCAAAAAACAGTTTCAGTGTATCCCACATATTTCAACCTCCTCGTATGAATGTTTTCCCGCCTTTCAAAACTACAGTTCCAGACTCTCTACCTCCTGCATTAATTCTTCAATAAATTCTTCTTCATTAATGCCCACAAGGAAACCTGTGGCATTCAAAATGGGAACTCCGTAGTTTCCTTCCACAGGGCTTGTGTAAACGATCAGGTCATAACCGCCTCCCTGCATGGCACCCGGAACTCCTCCGGGACTCACTTCCGTAGCTTCCATCTCATACCCTTTTTCCTCAAATATATCTGCTAATTTTGAAGAAAGCATTGCTGAACTCACTGTTCCTGAACCGCACACTGATAATACTTTTATTGCTCTCATAATTTCTCTTCCTTTCTAATCTTCTAAGATTTTTAAACAATCCAGGATTTCTGATCTGTCTTTAGAATCCCTGATCTTCTTCAACAGCTCTCCGTTTTGAATGATCTTCATCATCTGTTTCAGCATACTGATCTGCATATCCGAATCTTTGATTACCAGAGGAATAATCACTTCACAATCCAGCCACACATCTTTTGTTCCCATTGCACAAAATCTTACAGGTTCTCTGGGTACGATGACACCTACTGCCGGTTTATTTACATATGTATTATTTGTATGAGGAATCGCAATCGCCACTCCTTTTCCGGGCAAACCGGTGGGATATACTTTCTCCCGGTCTATCACTGCCTGTGTATATCCATCTTTTACATACCCTTTTTCATAAAAAATCGTTCCTCCGAGCCGAATACAGTCTTCTGCCGTTTTAACATCTGCATCCAAAATTACAAGTTCTTCATCTAGCAGCCTCAAAAATTGTCACCTCTTTCTATTTTTAGATTTTAATAGAATATTTAGTTATCGATAACTTAATTTCTAAATATACTATAACACTGATGCTTTTTAACAAAAAGAGCAGTTTTTTTCACTTTTTATTTCACTGATTTTACATTTTTTATACCTGTTTTATAAGAAGGACATATCCCATACCGTAATAACTGCTCCAAACACAATAAGCGCCCCTGCTGCAAAACGAACATACTTGAGCGTTTTCCATATTCCAAATCTTTCATAGTTATGAAAATGCATAAATACCAGCGGCCACTTACATAAACAAATCCCTATGATGACCAGCGGTATATGTGTCCACCAGCCTTTCATCGACAAACCGATGTTTATTAAATTGACAGCAGCACATATTCCAATGATTACATATGCTTTAAGCCTTGATGCATTATCCCACTTAATAAATCTGGACGTTTTGTTACAACAGTCCATACTGCAGCACTGGACTTCTTCTTTTTCCCTTTTCAGCCAAACA
Organism: Anaerostipes faecis; assembly: GCF_910574135.1. Taxonomy (NCBI): domain Bacteria; kingdom Bacillati; phylum Bacillota; class Clostridia; order Lachnospirales; family Lachnospiraceae; genus Anaerostipes; species Anaerostipes faecis. The sequence continues at coordinate 19,263 of NZ_CAJSYK010000023.1, forward strand.
GCTGCCGGCTTTTTGGTGATCGGCTGTCCACAGTATATGCACCTTTTTTCCATAGAAACCTCCTCTCAAAGGATGTCCGATAACTACTGATCCGGATCTAAAATTATCGTGCCTTCACCGCCATCCATATAAATATTAGTTTTAGAACCGGCTTCATTCAATATATTTTTCACACCCACAACAGCCGGTATCTCTAATGCTTTTGCAAGGATCACCGTATGAGATGTGTTCCCTCCTCTTTCAGTTACAAAGCCCTTTACATATGTTGTGTCCATCCGGATCATATCTTCGGGTGTCAGATCTGCAGCGACAATCACAACATCTTCTTTTAATTTTTCAACCTGATCCATCGGAGAATTTAATCCTTCCATCTTCCTGATCAAAGCATTACATACATTTTCGATGTCAGTCCCCCTCTCCCGCATATATGGATCATCCATACTTTTAAATAGTGCCGCTGCTGCTGTTTTCTCCTCTTCCAAAATATAAACCAGATTCCGTTTTTCATTTTGTACCCTCTTGATAATTTTCTGAAAAAAAGCATCATCATTTACCATTTCAATATAAGCCAGGAAAATGTTTGCAGGCTCTTCCCCTGCTGAAACCTCCGCCTCTCTATACAGTTGTTTCAGCTCCTCCTTATATTCTTTTCTTACAGTTTCAAAGCGGCTGATTTCATATTCAGCATCGTCAGTCTTTTCAGCTTTAACTTCATATTTCAACTCGTTTAAAACCAGAATGGTGCCCGCAGCTTTTCCTTCAGCACCTCCAACTCCTCTCAGTTTTTTCACTTTTTAACTCCTTTCATAGCATTGATAAAACTTTTCCCCTTTTCACTCTCACAGTAACGATAAATACCTTCCAGCACAGGGAAATGTGTATTCTGATCTACGGTGACAAAGAAAATAAATATCTTCCCTTTTATCTCTTCAGATATTTTTATCCTTTCTTCTGAAACAACAATTTCATAATTTATTTCTACATTTAAATCTCCGCGCATGGGACAATGGAGTATTACAACATCCTGAGAAATTTCATAAAATTTTATTTTGTTATGGTTCATCATATTGCATAACCTGTTATACAGCCGCTTCCACGCTTTTTCTCCAACCGCTTTCTGGCATCCCAGCATGAGCAGCTCTTCTTTGGTGCTGTGTGCAGACAGTACGCTATACCTTTCATTTTGAATATAATCTGCAATGGAATTTAATTTTTTGTCTATCTTTCTGTTATCAGATTCAAATAATATCCGCAGCACGTCAAAATATAGTTCATTTTCATCAACAATACCATTTGTACTCCGAATGGCCGCCGATATAATTCTTTGAATTGTTTTGTTATACTCACCGATGACCCCGCACTGATTCATGACCTGGATAATTTTTTTCTTATCAGTATCCTCCAAAATAACATTGGTGAACACAATATTTTTCCGGTGTGACAGCAGCTCTGAATATCCCGTGGAAATAATCAGTGCAAAATCGTCCAGATTATATTTTTTAGCTTCAGAAATAATGCCCAATTTAATATCGGCGGTACTTCCAAACAGTGTTTTCAGCTGTTCTTTTACCAAAGTTGAGGTTGCCATTCCATCTGCGCAGAGTACTAAGACCTTAGAGACGCTGCTTTTCTTTTGGATTGTCTGATACTTCTCATCGCTTATAAAATAGATTGTTAAGTATGCGATCTCATCTGATGTTAACATTTTGGCAAGGTCATCTTTCATCTCTCTCACTGCTTTCCCAGTGAAATCATATATTTCGGGATACATTCTCATAACGTCCTGTACCAGCGGATTTGTCGATTGAACTCCATATTTCAATCTATAATACAATGGTCTGATATGCCCTTTTAATCTTGTCATTAAGCGGTCTTTATTATCAAAAGAAATACACGCAATCCGTTCAAAATTTACAACAAGCGCCTTTGTAAAATTAGAAATATACAAATCTTCCTGATCCTGAGACACAAACTGTGCAACCTTTATCCCTAACAAGAGCGTTGCAATATAATATATTTCCGATTCAGGAATTTCTAAGTTATAAACTTTTAATTTTTCAAAACTCTGTTTCAGCGATTGATACGGCTTTGTCTCAACTAAAGTCACCTTTTCTTCTGTATGAAGATTCATCGTGTAACCATCCATGCTTCTGATCCAGGAAATCAGGATCATGCTGCACTCCAGTTCTTCATTTTCCAAAACCAGTTTGATATTTTCGTCTTGTTCATACTGCTTTATCAGACATCTGGCGATCTCCAGATAATCATAGTCCTCCCCGGTTATCGTAACCAAAGATTTCTGCATCCACTTCTTTAAAATATCTTTAGGCTGAAAATTTTTTAGTTTCTTTATTTCCTTTCCAACAATTTTTCTGATTGCAAATTCTTCTCCCTGGAGTACATATCCGGACTTGATTGAACTTGCTATGGAAATGTCCTGGTTCCCCAAAATTTTTTTCCACTCTTTAATGTCCTTTAGGATCGTATTTTTGCTGACATCAAAAAGGTTCTGCATTTTCTCTATGGTTACAACTTCAGCAGACAGCAGTATCATCAAAAGCTCCAGTATTCTTCTCTCTTGTACGGAATAATAATAACTTCCGTTCTTTCTCATCTCAGCTTCCAACATTTCAATTTTCTTTGATTTCACACAGATAACTTTTGACTTTATTTCCAGCTTCCCTAATCCTCTGCTTTGCAGCCAGTCATTGATCAGTTCAATGTCATAGTAAAATGTTCTCTTTGTAATATTTAGTTTCTCAATAATGCGGTCAACAGTATAACCCTTTTTTTGTTCCAGTATAATTTTTAAAATATATGCCGGTCTGCTTTTTAATTCCAAAGCAATCTACTCCTTTAAATTTTCAATAAATTCACTGATTTTTTCTCCTGCTTCTTTTTCATCTGTTCCATTTACTACAAGTTTGATTTTTGTGCCTTTACATAGTCCCCCTGACAAAATACTGATAATACTTTTGGCGTCGATTTCCGTGTCTTCTGCCCTGATTTTTATATCACTTTCATAAGCTTGACATAATGTAGATAAGTCTGTTGCCGGCCTGGCATGAAGTCCTGTTTTGTTATTAATGATCATTTCCTTTTCGTACATGTTTGCTCCTCCTGACTGTTTCACTTTTCTCTGTGATTTCATTATATTCTCATTATTATTTTCAGAAAATAGCAATTAATATCACTCTTTTTTTCTTGTTTTGTGCAAATATTGTACTGAAAATGGAACCTTCATACGATAACAAGCTTTCTCCTGAGAAATGAAATACGGATGCAGCCCCAGTGCATCCGTTTACATATGTTATCTCTCTAATTTAGATTATAAAAATGACCCTTGGAAAACAATATATAATATTTTCCAAGGGCCTGTATCAATATAATCATATCTGTCTAAAGTTTTTTTAATATATCTTTCTTATACTCCAAAAATTCTTCCGTCAGATTAAAATCCTTCCTCCGGGGCTTCGGCTCCCGGATCACAATTTCTTCCGTAATCCTCCCCGGCCTTCCGGTCAGCAGATAAATCCTGTCCGAAAGCAAAATTGCTTCATCAATATCATGGGTGATAAACAGCGTAGACAGATGGATCTTATCCATCACATCCAGATACCACCGGTGCATATCACTTTTGGTCAGTGTATCCAATGCACTGAAAGGTTCGTCCAGCAAAGCCACATCTTCAGAAAACATATAGGTCCTCAGCAGTGCGGCCCTCTGACGCATACCTCCTGAAAGCTGTTTTGGATACTTTTCCTGAGTGCCCTCAAGGCCAAACTCCTGAAAGAGTGCCCCGGCTTTTTGCCGGGCAGTTTTTTTGTTCTCACCTTTAATCAAAAGCGGCAGTGCTACATTATCCTCAATCGTCCGGTAAGGAAGCAGTAAATCTTTCTGAAGCATATAACTGATATGCCCCGGCCGCCCGGTAATATCCCTGCCGTTCAGCATGACTTTTCCCTGATCAGGTTTTTTCAGTCCGGAAATCACATTAAACAGAGTCGTCTTCCCTCCGCCGCTGGCTCCCAGCAGACAGACCAGCTCATTGTCATGCAGCTCTATATTGATGTCTTCTATTATATTTGTATTCTCATATGCAAGCGTAACATCCGTTACAGTCAAATCCGACATTTTCTTTACTCCAAATAGTCATTGGTAAATCCGGTGTTTTCCGGAATCTTCGTTTTTGAAAGACCTTTTTCACTGATCCAGTTATAAAATGCATTCCACCTTTTTGGATTGATATAGCCCCATTGCTTCACTTCGGCTTTATACTGGTCTTTCATATATTTCTGGCTGGCCTGTACCATTTTGGAATCCAGTTCCGGTGAGGCTTCACAGAGAATATCTCCTGCATCTTTCGGATGTTCGATGGCATACTCATAGCCCTTTTTTGCGGCTGACAAAAATGCTTTTGCCGTTTCCGGATTCTTTTTCATCCATTCACTGTTCCCAATGATCACCGGCGTATAATAGTCAAAGACCGGATCAATATCTTTAAATGCAAAGTAATCTGTATCAAGTCCGGCCACCTCTGTGGCAATCCCCGCCCATCCATAGTAGATCCAGATGGCATCCACTTTTTTGCTCTTTAATGCAGAGACCTCATCGGTGACAGTGCTCGAGATCATTTCTACCTTGCTGAAATTCCCTTTGTCCTTCTCAACCACCTGTTTTAAGATTGCTTTTTCAATATCCTGATTCCATGTGGCATATTTTTTGCCTTCCAGCCCCTTCGGACGCTTGATCCCTTCCCCCTTCCGGGAAACGATCCCCGATGTATTATGCTGTAAAACTGCTGCCACAGCCTTGATCGGAAAGGCATCATCTCCAACGACAGCAGGCATCATTGTATCCTGAAATGAAATACCGAACTGTGCTTTCCCGGAGCCCACAAGTACTTCTGCTCCGTCCTCCGGCGGCTGTACGATTTCCACGTCCAGGTCGGCCTCTTTAAAATATCCTTTTTCCTTTGCCACATAAATACCTGTGTGGTTAGTATTCGGTGTCCAGTCCAGAACAAATGTAATCTTTTTAAGCTTTCCGTCTCCGGCTTCCTCTTTCTTTGATCCGCATCCAGTCATTGATACAGCTAATAATGCAGAAAGGAATACAGCTAACATTCTCTTTTTCATAATCATCATCCTCTTTTCACTTTTTCGGCTATTCCCGGCTCTCCCATGGCATACATTTCTTCTGCAGAAAATTGACTGCCCACATCAGCAGCAGACTGATCGCAGAAATCATAAAGATCACCGCGAACATTTTGTCAAATGCAAAACCTTTCTTAACCCGGATCATATAGACGCCCAGACCTTCAAATCCTCCCAGCCATTCTGAAATGACGGCTCCCACAACTGCATAGGAAGCTGAAATCCGCAGGCTGGCAAAAAACTGGCCCAGAGATCCCGGAAATTTCACATACCGGAATATCTGCAGCTTTGACGCACCCATGGATCGCATCAGACTGATTGTATCTTTGTCCGCCGAACGAAAGCCGTCCAGCAGGCTCACAGTAATCGGAAAAAATGTCACGATAATAATCAAGATTACCTTTGGAAGCATTTCATATCCAAACCACAATACAAGGAGCGGCGCAATGGCCACTGTGGGCACCGTCTGCGTCAACACGATCAGCGGATAAAATGCCTTATACAGTTTATCGAAATGATCCATGAGCACTGCCATAAAAAAACCAATGACAACGCCTATCAGCAGACCGATAAACGATTCAATTATGGTCACTCTCGCATTCGTCATCAGCAGTGAAAAATCATTCACAAATGCCTTGACCACATCCACCGGCGACGGAAGCAGAAATTTTGAAACCATCCCTGTCCCGCTGGCAGTCTGCCATATTGCCAGAAGCACAAGGATCGCCGCTGCCGGCCACAGTTTATTGGTGGTGTTTTGTAACTTTTTTATCAATGGTAAGCACATCCCCTTCTGGCTTATAGGACACTTTAATGTAAGCCGCAACCGACGGTGCACCCGCACGGACAGCGATATGCTGACACTCTTTCACAATGTCCATCAGTTCATCGTAGTCACCCTCAATCGCAGTTTCAAACGGTCCCACATAATAATTCAGTCCCGTACTCTTAATATAATCAATTACCTGATCCACAATACGGATCAATTCTTCGTCATTGGCTGCCTCCGGCAGTGTTTGGATCGCTACGCTTGCATTCATATTTCTTTCCTCCTCGTAAATCTGTTTCCTTGACAACTTTGCGTGCCGGATGCAATTTGCCAAAGGCAAATAATTTCCTTGCGCATCTGTGCACAACCTGCGGAGCATTTTTATTTCATAGGGAAGGTCGTAGAACTTTACTATGAAATAAAAACCCCGCCGGATAAAATCCAACGGGGAAATAGTCTCATGTACAACTGTACTGTTTTATTCCTACGCTGGCATTACCCAGATCAGGTATAAGGGTTAAAGACTTCTTCTCGTCTTACTCTCAGCCGGCAGTCTGCCAGCACCCCTGTATATAAAGTTTTCGTATGTCTCGGTTTAACGGTATGTTTGTATTATAATGAATATATTGAATTAAATCAATTCCCATTTCGAAAGAATACCAATCTTTCCTTGTCCCGTTCCTTCCGTTTGGTTATAATAAATACAGCAATATAATTTTATTTACAAATCGGAGGAATTTATGGGCGGATTTTTTGGTGTCACTTCAAAACAGGATTGTGTTTTTGATTTATATTTTGGGACAGACTATCATTCCCATCTTGGGACAAGACGTGCCGGTATGGCGGTTTACAGTAAAGACGACGGTTTTGACCGGGCCATTCATAACATAGAAAATGCTCCGTTCCGGACAAAATTTGACAAAGACGTCAACAAAATGCACGGATATATGGGCATCGGCTGTATTTCCGATTACGAACCGCAGCCGCTGATCGTTCGCTCCCACCACGGTACTTACGCGATCATGACAGTAGGAAAGATCAATAACACGGATGAAATTATAAAGCAGATGTTTGATTCAGGCTACACACATTTTCTTGAAATGAGCGGCGGAGATATTAACGCAACGGAGCTGGTTGCTGCTATCATCAATCAGAAAGAACATCTCGTGGAAGGAATTCAGCATGCACAGGATGTCATCGACGGTTCCATGACGATCGTGCTTCTGACACCGAAAGGCATCTATGCCGCCAGAGACAAAATGGGCCGCACTCCGATTGCTGTAGGCAAAAAAGACGATGGCTACTGTATTTCCTTTGAGAGTTTTGCCTATTTGAATCTTGGATATGTGGCCGAACGTGAGCTTGGTCCCGGAGAGATCGTGATTCTTACGCCCGAAGGCATTCAGACTCTGGCAAAGCCAGGCGAAGATATGAAGATCTGTACTTTCCTTTGGGTTTATTATGGTTATCCTTCGTCCTCTTATGAAGGAATCAGCGTGGAGGAAATGCGCTATGAGTGCGGAAAGAAGCTGGCTCAGCGTGATGATGCCTCACCGGATACAGTGGCAGGAGTCCCTGATTCAGGAACCGCACATGCTATAGGATATGCCAACGAATCCGGAATCCCATTTTCCAGACCATTTATTAAATATACACCGACCTGGCCGCGTTCCTTTATGCCGACCATACAGAGCAAAAGGAATCTGATCGCCAAGATGAAACTGATCCCGGTCCACGAACTGATCCAGGATAAAAGCCTTTTATTGATTGATGACTCCATCGTAAGGGGAACCCAGCTCCGGGAAACCACAGAATTCCTTTATCAGAGCGGTGCAAAAGAGGTTCATGTCCGCCCGGCCTGCCCGCCGATCATATACGGATGCAAATATTTGAATTTCTCACGGTCTACTTCTGAAATGGATCTGATCACACGCCGGATCATTGAACAGATCAGCGGAGATTACAAGAATGTACATCTGGAGAAGTTTTCAAATCCGGACTCCCCGGAATATCAGGGTATGATAGATGAGATCTGTAAGCAGCTGAATTTTACATCACTCCGGTATCACAGGCTGGATGATATGATTGAGTCTGTCGGATTAGATCCTAAGAAACTTTGTACTTATTGTTGGGATGGGAAAGAGTAGGATATATGTAAGATCGCCTTTGATATTATAAAAACCTCCAAACTGATAAGTTCATCTTATATCAGTTTGGAGGTTTATTAAAAATACTCCTATTAAATCAATTATCTACATTTTTGAATGCTTCTATAAATAGTTCTCTATCTCCTTTTTCAAGTGTTCTGCCGTCAGCCCAAATTCCTCTTGTAAAAATTCCGGCGTTCCGACCTGTCCGAATCTTTCATTTACACCTACTCGCTTAAACGGTACTGGAATATTTTCTTCTGCTATTACTTCAGCAACCGCACTTCCTAAACCTCCATAAATTGAGTGATTTTCAAATGTAATAATTAATTTCTTGTTCTCCGCCTCTTTTTTTATCAATTTTGTATCTAAAGGTTTGATCGTAAACATATCAATTACTTCAATTGAATGGCCTTCCCTTTCTAATTGTTCAGCACAATCCATAGCTTCTGATACTAACTGACCAGATGCAACCAATAATATTTCTTCTCCTTCTTTCAAAACATTTCCTTTTCCAATGGTAAAACCAGAACCTTTTTGATACACGTTTCTGACATCTTTTCGGTTTCCTCTGACATAATGAATTCCGTCCATAGCCGCAAATTCTTTTAAGATCCATTCCATCTGCACGTCATCAGCTGCATCACAAACAACGGCTCCTGGTATTTCTCTCATCAATGCCACATCTTCCCATGTTGTATGGGTTCCTCCGTTTGCCCCGACTGCAAACCCCGGATCAGATCCATAAATATTGATGGTATTTTCTGCATATGCTCCAGACAGATACAATTGATCAAATACTCTTCTTGTTGCGAACGGGCCAAAAGTATGTACAAAAGGTTTAAATCCTGTAACAGATAAACCTGCTGCAACGCCGATCATATTAGCTTCTGCAATTCCACATTGTACAAATCGGTCTGGATTGCTCTGCTGGATCTTCGTAAATCCGCTGGCTCCGCCCAAGTCAGCTTCCATGGCAACCACTTTGTCATCTGAGTCCATGAGCTCTTGTAAAGTTTCAACTACGCAATAGCGTAATTCTCGACCTTTTTCTTGTCTGTTTTCAGCTAATTTAAACATTCCTTTTCACCCCCTTCAATGACTTTTTGCAGTGTTTTCATGGCTTCATGGTTTGCCTCCAGAATTTCTTCATTATTAAACTTGACTGAATGATTCCCTGCAAGCTGTTCAAAATAAGGAACCCCTGCTCCTTTCACAGTATCTAAAACAATACACACTGCCTGATTACCTACTTCTTTTGCCCTGCAGATAGCCTCATTAATTGCTTCTTCATCATCTCCTTTTACTGTTTCTGTATGAAATCCAAAGGCCTTCATCTTATCGGCAATGCTAAAAGGATTCATGATTTCCATTGTTGTTCCATCCAACTGTTTCTTGTTTTCATCGATAATAACAATACAATGATTGAGGCGGTAATGTGCAATATATTGAAATGCCTCCCAACATTGCCCTTCGTTTAATTCACCATCTCCTACAATCAAATAAACATATTGGTCAGATCCTTTCATTCGGAATCCTGTTGCAATCCCTGCTGCCGCAGAAGTTCCTTGTCCCAAAGAACCTGTCGTCATATCAACACCTGGTGTTTTTAAACGGTCAGGATGCGATGGCAGTCTGGTCCCTCCATCATTTAAAGTGCTCAGCCATCCTTTGTCGAAAAAATTTTTTTCTGCTAGTGCAGAATACCATACTGGTCCTGCATGGCCTTTGGATAAAACAACCATATCCCTATCCTCCCAGTTAGGATTTTGGGGATCATATTTCAGCTGTTTTCCGTATAATACACTCATCAATTCCACAATAGATAATGAGCCCCCTATATGTCCATACCCGCGCTTTTCCAGCATCTCCAACACATCCAAGCGGATCCGGGCAGAAAGTACCTTTAACTGCTGCAATTCACTTTTCTCCATAAGTTCTGCCTACTCTTTCTCAATCTCTGCTTTCAGTTTTGTTTCTAATTCCGCTTTGTCCATGATATTGTCAAGAATAATAACTCTTGGCAGCTCCTTTACAAAATTAGCAAGGTCTTTTCCGACAACAAATAAATCTGCCGCTCCTTCTGCAGCATCCGATAAAGATGAATGAGATACCGAAATCCCTGAAGCTCCAAGTTTTTTAAGTGCTTTTTCCACATTCATACGAACCAGCATGCTGGAACCTAATCCTGAACCACAACAACACATGATTGAATGTACCATAACGATTACCTCCTAAAATAAATTAGATTATTGTACCTGTTTTTTTGGTGCAACGATATTAAAAATGATTGGAAGCAGGAATAATACGATGCATACTCCAAACAAACCGCCGTCTTTGATAAATTTTGTTATATTTCCTAATATAATTCCCAAGATTGAGAAGTCAGCATCTGAAAATGTACAGTTTGCAAAATTTAAAGATCCCATAACTGGCATACAAATCGCCGGAAGGAATGTGATCAGCAGCCCGTGCAGAAATGATCCCGCCAAGCAGCCTTTTAATCCGCCTTCTGCATTGGCAAAGACACCAGCAGATGCACCGCAAAAGAAGTGAGGAATAACACCAGGTAAAATCAATGCCACCGGAATCAACGCTTTGTTGATCGCTCCAAGTATAAATAATCCTAAAATTCCGCCTACAAATGATGTCAGAAAGCCGATCAGCACTGCATTTGGCGCATATGGGAAAATAACCGGACAGTCAATAGCTGGCTTTGCATTTGGTACAAGTTTTTCTGCAATACCGCGGAATGCAGGTACGATTTCACCAATGATCAAACGGACACCACTTAAGATAATATATACCCCGCCAGAAAAGCTGAATCCTTTTGTGATTGCCCATACCAACCAGTGTGTATTTGTTTCACCCTGGAAGAAAGCCGCGATGGTTGGATCGCTCATTCCATCCCTCACTACAACTGCAACAAATGTAACAATGATAAAGAAGATTACCATAGTCAATCCAATCGCAACGGTTGTATCTCTCAAGAATGAGATTCTCTGAGGAAAATTAACCTCCTCTGTTGATTTGCTTTTTCCTTTAAATAACTTTCCTATCTGTGCCGAAAACCAATACCCTGATCCTCCAAAATGTCCAAATCCCAGCTCACTCGTACCAGTGATTTTTTCCATCGTTGGCTGGCAAAGTGCCGGAGAGATTACCATGATAAGTCCAAGCATTAGACCTCCGCCAATCCATAATAAAGGCCCGCTTAAGTTTCCTACATTTAAGATAACCGCGATCATACAAGCCATGTACAGTGTATGATGACCTGTTAAAAATATGTAGTTCAGTCTCGAAAATCTGGCCAGAACAATATTGGCGATCATGCCTAAACACATAATATAAGCGGTATCCTGTGCAAACTCTTTTAAGCCTAATGATACGATCGCTTCATTATTTGGTACAACTCCCTGCATGTTGAATGCATAATTAAAAATTGTTCCAAAATCATTCAAAGACCCTGTTTGCAGAAAACTTGATCCAGCTGTCAATACTAGAAATCCAACGATTGTTTTTACTGTACCTTTTACTACATCCTCGGCCGGCTTCTTTTGCAAAAGCAATCCAAATAATGAAATGAAACCCACCAAAATTGCTGGTGTTGATAAAATATTAATAATAAAATCCATTTTTAATCCTCCTATATTTATGAGATGTCTGATATCCTATTTGTCTTCAGTTGCGTGAATGAACAAATCATATATTTCATTTTCTGTTCTGGCATTCAATATATTCTGCACACTGTCCTGCTCAGAAAATAATTGCGACATTGCCTGAAGGATTTCCATATGAGAGTCTGAATCTGTCGCTGCAAGAGTCACCATAACTCTTACATTGTATCCATCCTCTTTAAATTTGATTGGTTCTTCTAACAATGTAATTGCAATCTGCCGTTTTAGTACTCCCTGATCTGTACTTCCATGAACCAATGCTAGATTCTCGCACAGTACATAATAAGGTCCTAATTTTTCTGTGTTCTTAATGATCTCATCAATATATCTTGCTTCACAATACCCACCGTTTACTAATGGCTGCACTGCTACATGGATTGCTTCCCTCCAATCTTTTACTTTCGATATAATCTGGATATTTTCCTTTTTTAGCATGTTATATATTTCTTTCATGTCTCCTCCTGTACAATTTTACAGATGGTATTTCTTATACCCTTGGCACTTTTCAGCTTCCAAATCTTTTCTGCATTTTCGGGTACTTCAAAAATCGTCATAATGTCGTTTAACATTCGGATATGCGTTACCTGATCTTCTGCACATAAAGTCAAAATAATCTTTGCTTTTCGTTCCTGTCCATCCAACGTATGGAATAATACTGGCTGCTTAAATATAGTAAATGATATCCCCAAATGTTTTGAACCATCTTCAATATCTGAATGTGCAAGAAAAACAGAGTCTGTAATAAACATATATGGTCCATACTGCCTTGTTTTATCCACAATACTTTCTAAGTAAGAAGGAAGAATATAACCATCATCGATTAATTTTTCTCCTGACATTCTGACAGCTTCTACCCAACCCATTTTTTCCTCAACGATACGGATAAAAGGCTCCTCCAACATCTGGCAGATTCCTTTGTGTTGATTTCCCTTTTTTACATATGTCTTAATTGCCGTATTGGAAAAATAATCTGTTAATTCTGTTTTAAATTTGCGCAGATTGTCCTGTGTCATATACTTTGCTGCAAGTCCTGCAATAAAGGAAATATCAGCACTGTTTCTGTTCTCTATCCGCATACATTTTTTTAAGATTAAAATCCTATCATTGTCTGTCAAAATCGGATGAACCAGGATAAGATTCTTTTCTTCGGGAATTGCAATCGTGGAAATTACAACATTATAATTATGCTCTTTGTGATATTTTTTCATTGAGATAATATCAACTGCATGGGCATTTGGAACTAAAGTGTGGATTTCTCCGCATAACATATTGGCTGTACTTAATCCGTTTGGGCAGACAACCAAGACCCTTAATTTCCGTTTTTTTTGCTGCCCTGAGTTAATAAATGCTCCAAAATGCAATGTTATGTACGCAATCTCTCCCTCAGGAATAGGAACACCAATTTCACTTTCCAAATCTTTGCAGGCTCTGCTTGAGACCTCAAACAGATCACCATACTCATTTTTAATATCATGCAGCAGAGGATTTCCCAGTTGTATTCCATACCGGTAACGGTACAACGAAGTCTTTAAGTGGGCCGCTATTGCTTCGACCAATTCCTCTTCTCTTGTAAATTCAATACCCGCAAGTCTTGAAAACGCCTTAACTAAAATCTTTGAAAGCCGCTGATACTCCTGTCCGCTTTCTTCATTTCTGAAATTGACAGAAATATTCTGCGTTCTGGATCCAAGCAGATGTAATGCAAGATATAACTGTTCACTTTCCTCAAAATCAGTAAATTGTTTTGATACAATTTCATACTCTATGCTATGCATAATTTCCAGTTTTTCATTTTCTGTAAATTCAACGATATCGGTTCGGTTTTCAATGGTTGAAAAAAAAACTGCTATGGAATATAACGTTCCTGCAACATACTGGGTATCCAGCGCATCTTCAATGTCTTTTAACTTATCCAGAATCTGTTGTACTTTGTCTGGAGCATCTAATGGAAGAATTCTTTTTTTATAAAAGTCTGCAATGGAGTTAAAATATAAGAAATAAATGCTCCGTTTTCGTACTAAATCTCCTGTAATGTGATAACCTTCTCCATTTTCATAGGTCAGGAGAAGCTGATATTTAGAGATTTCTTTAGTCGCTTCCTTTATGTCATTAATGATTGTATTTCTGCTTACCTGACAAAGCTCCATAAAATCATCGATATGAAGATTTCGGTTTCTCTGCAATATAGAACAAATAATAATTTTTTTTCTTTCCACCGGTGAAAATATGTAAGGAAGTTTGGGTGAGATCTCTCTTAATCTTGTACGGATTAATCCTTTTTTCTGCTCATCAATCAAGATTCCTTTTTTTCTTTCAATTTCTAGTGGAGCTATCCCTTGGGTTTCCATCCACTCACTTATTTTTCGTATATCATAATAAGCACTTCGTTTAGAAATTTCTTTTTCTTCTGCAATTTGCTGTACTGTGATATATTCATCTCTGTACAATAAATACTCCAGTATTTCATAGCATCTTACATCTAAGTTATACGAGATTGACATTTTATACCTCCTTGCATCTTCCATGCTTTAAGATTAACTAATGAAAATACACTCGTAAAGTCCAAGAAATGTTCAATTTCTTTCTACAGAAATGCAAAATTTGCACAGTCCAAAAAATGTTTACTTTCTAATATTTTTTGTGCAGACTTTTATATTCTAAAAGCCAGAGGTTCATACCTATCAGAGCAGAAACAGGACGACAAATGCTTTTCTAATAAACAAAAAAAGCAGCCTTTTCGGCTGCATATATAGATATCTTTACATTTCAATTCCAATCTCTTCTCTAACTGCTCATTCACCCCCCAAAACATAACCTTCTCTCCTCTTCAAAATCATATTCAGCCATATTTCTTCATCTCTCCCCGGTCTTACATCAGACGTAATCCATGTTTCCTCAACAATAAAAACTCCTGTATCATCTACCAATCTGTGCAATCGCTCCTCATTCAAGTCCGTAAAATATCTTCCATTCCGCTCTCCCTTGAAATGTCCATATTTAAATGAAGCATATACAATCCCTTGATGTCTTAATGCCTTTGCCATTTTAGGAAAAACTTCCTTAAGCTCATTTACCGGCAAGTGAAGAATAGAGGAACAGGCCCAAATTCCATCATACCTATCTTCCTCATCCAGTTCATGAAAGTACCTGTGCTTCACCTCAATTCCTGTAAAATCCGAAGCCATCCTGCACAGTTCCTCTGATCCGTCCAGCGCCTCCACTTGATAACCCTGACTCATAAAATACTTAGTATCACGCCCGGAGCCGCAGCCAAAGTCAAGCATCAATGCACCTTTCGGAAGCCTCTCACAAAAACGCTTCTGATTATATTCCATGTTGGCTCCAACTGTATTGGAGACAAATTCTTTGGCATTTTCGTTGTAATACCTGATTGTTTTAGTGTGCATAAATCCTCAGCCTTTATCTATTTACTTCAATAATTCCTTCAGTTCTTCTCTGGTAAAGCTTGCGCTTCCCATTCCTTCTCCGCCCAAAATCTGCTCTGCCAATTCTTTTTTCTTTTCCTGGAGCTTCACAATGTTGTCTTCAATGGTTCCCTCAATGATCAGGCGATAGACCATAACCACATGTTCCTGTCCGATCCGGTGTGCCCTGTCTGTGGCCTGATTCTGTACGGCCAGGTTCCACCACGGGTCATAATGAATCACGATATCCGCGGAAGTCAAATTTAACCCGGTACCCCCTGCCTTTAGGGAAATGCAGAAAACCGAAGTATCGTCATGATTAAAGTCTTCCACCATCTGGGCCCGTTTTTCTTTGTTTACCGATCCGGTAAGCGTATAAAACGAGATTTTTTCAGCTTTCAACCGCTCTTCCAATATAGAAAGCATGGATGTAAACTGAGAAAAAAGGAGAATCTTATGCCCTCCGCTGACTGCATTCTTTATAAGATCAATACACAGATCGGATTTTGCAGACCCTCCTGTATAACCTTCAAAAACCAGCTCCGGGCTGCAGCAAAGCTGTCTTAACCGGGTAAGCTCCGAGAGTATCTGGAGCTTAGAGCTTTTAAATTCTTCTTCCGACTGCTTATCGAGCATCAACCGCATCCGTTTTACATAGGCATCATAAAGCTTCTGCTGTTCCCCTTCCATCCTGGCATAATAATTTTTTTCCAGTTTGTCGGGCAGATCTTTTAACACATCCTTTTTTAAGCGCCGCAGCACAAAGGGCCTGATCATCTTTTGAAGACGCTTTATCTCATTCTCACTGTTATCCTGTACGATTGGAAGCTCCAACTCTTCACGAAACCTCTGATAAGAATATAAAAATCCCGGCATGAGATAATCAAAAATACTCCAAAGTTCACTCAAGCGGTTTTCCACTGGAGTTCCTGTAAGAGCCAGCTTAAACCCTGCATTCACCATCTTGACTGCTTTGGCTGCCTGAGTATTATGATTCTTAATATACTGTGCCTCGTCAATGATCTGGTTGCTGAAAGTCATATTTTCATAGAGGTCAATATCCCGCTTCAAGAGATCATAGGAAGTGACGAGGATATCCCGGCTGCCTGCATGTTTGATGATAGACTTTCTGTCTCCGGCCTTTCCCACAACCATCTGGACCGGAAGGTCCGGAGCAAACTTTCGGATCTCGCTCTGCCAGTTAAATACCAGCGATGCAGGGGCCACGATCAGACTTGGACTGTTTCCTTCTTCCTCCAGGTATTCAGATAACAGAAATGCAATCACTTGAAGTGTTTTCCCAAGCCCCATGTCGTCTGCCAGGATTCCGCCGAAACCATTGTATTTTAAAGTCTTGATCCACAAAAATCCTCTTTTTTGATATTCTCTCAGGATAAGTTCCATTTTGGCAGGGATTTCAAAATCATTGTCCTCCACCGTTTTCATATTCCGTATCAGGGCCTTAAACTCTTTATCCTTGTGGGCGGAAACCGACTGCCATTCTTTCAGCTCCTCGTCCAGATAAAGGGCGTGGTATTTCGGAAGGATCACCTGCTCCTGTTCCAGCTGCTTTTTCGTCAGGTGAAGCCCTTCTTTCATTTCCAGCAGGGCATTAATCCCCTCTCCTTCCATATTCACGAAATCACCGCTCTTTAAACGAAAAAATTTCTTTTTCCGATTGTATTTTGATAAGATCTCCAAAAGCTCTTTTCTCGGCATATCTCCCGCGGTCATATTTAACTCCAGCAGATCGCCGGAAAGAGATACTCCCACAGCCACTTTCGGCGCCGGGGCAATGTTGATTTTCTTCAGGGCGTCGGAAATATATACTTCTGCAAACTGCTGCATGGCAGGAATCCCGTAGACCAGCAATTCATAAAGCATCTCCTCATCATTGGCCAGGACCATGGTTTTTTCATCTTCATCATAGGCATTACAGTAACGGGAAACGATCCTGGCGGCTTCTGCTTCTTTTTTCAGATCCCGGCCCCCTGTTTTCTGGTTCTTTTCAAAAACATGGTATTTCTGTTCTCCGTACACCGCATCCAGCTTACATGTAATAAAATCTTTTTGAGGTGCATCCAGATATACTTCAAATATGGCCGGCACTACCCCATAGTCCTTCTCGTCAAAGCTCTCTCTTGTGCAGTCAAAATACTTTTCCAGCACGGGCAGGGCTTCTCTGCAAAACACAGGCACATCTGCCGTTTCTATAAAAACCTTCCGCTGCGGCAGATTTGCCATACAGGACAAAAAATCATTGATGGGCTCCAAAAACGCTCTGCTTACTTTGTAGATCTTTCCTTTGCAAAAATAAATATTGTGTTTGATGCCCTGGAATCCGAACAAATAGTTGATCTCTACGTCAATTCCCTGTTCCTGACCTGTAATCTTCATGGTCCTGCACAGTGAATCCTTTGTCACATGCCAGAGTTTCTCCGGCATCCTGCTGATTTCCGCCGAAAACTCCCGGTCTCCCACTGCTTCTAAAAACAATTCCAGATCCCCTGTTGTCAAAGGGGCTTTTCTTAATTTCATTGTGGAATCTGTATATGAATACCCATAATAAGAAATCTGCATATACTTAATCCGGTTCTGAGCAGTCCACGACTGTATAAATTCAGCCAGTTTTCTTGATTCACCGTCAAACACTTCCATATCATGAATAAATTCCAGTTTCTGCCCATAAGCGAATTTCTGTTTATTCTGTAAAGCATCTGCAAAGGCAAAGACATCTTTTAATACATACATATAAGACGTTCCGATCTTAAACTCCAAATAGATTTCGTTGTCCGTGCATGTTAAAAATGGTTCCAGATGCACTTTTCCATAAATATCTTCCTGGACGATGGGCAGGGTGCTTTTGAGCTGCTGCTGTGAAAGAAATGCCTTCATAGCCGGAGTCGTCTTTGGTTTCCATCCATCACCGGCCATAAGTTTATTCTTCATGTCTTTCATTATCTGAAGCTTTGCAAGGCTTTCTTCTTTCCTCTGTTCATACTGCCAGACAGCTTCCTGTGTTTCTAAGTAATCTGCATATTCAAACAAGACAGCTACACAGTGCTTGCATAATCCCTCATATTCTCTGAACGCCGGACATGTGCAGTACGCATTTTCCAGCCACCCTTCTTCCATATTATATTCCAAATCGACTTCATACATATTTCTGCCGCTGCCCTGTACGGCGGCATATATATAATCAATTTGGCCGTCTTCCTCCACGGAATATTCCAGAACAGCGTCTGAACGATACAGGTTTCTTCCTCTTTTATAAGAATTTTGATCTGCCAACACACGTATTTCTGATTGATCCAACATCTTACCGCAACCGCCCTTCCCTTTTATACAAAAAATGCAAAATGACTCTCAAATTTATTATATGTCATAAGATATTTCCAATCAAATAAAAGTTCCCAAAGACAGACACTCTTTGAGAACTTTTGACCTCACCCTATGAAATTTCTGTATTATACTATTGGTAGCTTATGTTTTTCTTTGATCACAGAGAGAGCCTCCTCATCCGCAAATATGGCAGTATGAGGATGAAGTTTAAGGATTGATGCCGGGACTCTCGGCGTAATTTCACGCAGTGGGTATCAGAAATAAAGGCATCCCCCGGCTCATTGAAACCGATATGTCCATTAGCACCCAGCCCAAGAAGCTGAAGATCAATCCTTCCCTTTTCTGCGATGATCTCCTCATACTCACGGCATGCTTTATCAGAATCCTCTTCTGCCCCGAGTCCTTTATATTCATCCAGATTAATGGTGGTGAGCCCTGAAAAATCAAGCTGTCCCTTCTGATGCCATTCCACCAGCCGGTCATAAACTCCGATCGGTGTAGACCCCGTTGACAGTCCGAGAACTGCCCTGGGATTCATTCTTATTTCGGAAGCAATGATCTCTGCCGCTTTTTGACAAATTTCTTTATAATCTTTTCCTTAATAAATTGTCATAAGATAAACTTCTGTGTTTTAATCTCTTTTAACCTGAACTCTCTGTCCTGTCTTCAGGCTTTCGTGTACAGCCTCCGCTACCAATTCCGCCTGCAGCCCGTCATTCCCGTCTGCAATGAAAGGAATATCTTTTTGCAGACAATAGATGAAGTCGTTAATCGGCTCAATCCCAAATCCGCTCGGCCTGCCGCAGTTATTTAAGATAAAATAAGAGTTGGGCGTGCGCTGTTTCTCATGGTCAAACATTTCCACACCGCGGTTCTGTGAATCAATTCGGAACATAGCATTTTCACAGAGGATCTGTGTCCTTCCGTCATTGTTTTTTGCAAATCCTTTCGGAAGAATCCAGGAATTTTCCACTGTCCAGTAACATCCGTTTTCCATCTTTAATGTGGCTTGGATCGAATCATACGTATCAATCCCCTTTGATTTTAAGACCTTTTTTGTCCCCACGGCAGATACTTCTTCTACTTCGCATCCCATGTACCAGCGGATCTGATCATAGCAGTGAGTGCCGAGGAAATGGACCGGACTCGACTTGTCCGCCCAGCCAAACCATTCCGTCGGGACGTCGATGATGTCGTCCATATTCATATACCCACGGACAGGAGCTCCTGTTTCCGCTTTCTGCAGTTCATTTCTAACATTGATCGCCGCCGGGTCCCATCTCTTATGATAATCCACCGCAACACGCACCTTATACTTTTCGGCTTCTGCAATAATTTTTTTCGCGTCCTCTGAAGTCGTAGCCAAAGGTTTTTCCACTAGGATTGGTTTCCCATGGCGGATAGCCGCCAACGCCGGCTCCATATGAAAGGCATCGGGGGTCGCAATAGACACCGCATCGATTTCTTCTTTATCCAGCATTTCATTGACATCATTGTAGGTCTTGACCTCATACTGTTTGGCTATTTTATCCGTGATTTCTTTATTCAGATCACACACCGCCACAAGATTTGTATTCGGATTCCATGTATAGGCATTCACATGATTAATTCCATATATTCCGGCTCCCACAACGGCTACATTCATAACTTTCATCTTTATAATCTCCTTTGATTTTTTTCAGCTTATTTATATAGCTTTATTTAAAAAATACCTATTAAGGCACACAATATAGAAACTGCGATGATGCCAATGACAATCTTTCCGGTTCCGATTTTTTTATGTCTGACTAAATAGTAAATCAGGAACAAGGCCGCCAGCGGAAAGACTCCCGGAAAAATCCCGTCCAGTTTTTCCTGAATGACAACACTGCTAATCTTTAACGGAGTTGTGAGTGTGACCATGGACGCGGTCATCGCTCCCATCATAAACATCGCAAGCACATTTGCGCCGGAAATCACGTCCTGCATGAGGCCGGAACCCATAATAGTTTTGATGGAACTTCTGCCCTTTTTATAAGTCAGATTTGTAAAAAATACTAACTCGACGATACAGTACATCACAAAAGCGAGTAACACTGCAATCGCAAACGGATTCCCCGCTGCCGCCAATGTGGCTGCTGCTATTTTAAACAACGTGCCAATGATACCCCAGTCAAAACTGTCTCCCAGAGCCGCCACCGGTCCCATAAGCCCGGTCTTCAAACCTGTGATAGCTTCCGCCGGCATCACTTCCGGTTTTTTGGCCCTCTGTTCTTCCATTGCAATGGTCGTTCCGAGGATCAGTCCGCCAGCAGTCACGTTGCAGTTATATAACAGCAGATGGCGTTTTAATGCCTCCGCCAGGTCTTCTTTTTTCGTATACAGCTTTTTTAAAATCGGTGCGATACTTCCGCAAAATGCAATCCCCTGCATATTTTCAAAATTCAGTGGCATCTCCGCCGACATATACCAGCGGAACATGGCTTTATTTAAATCTTTTTTTGTCAGTGCAGGGGCTGTATCCGCCGTCGTTACTTCCTTACTCATCGCTGCTTACCTCCTCCATAATCTCTCTCTTCTGGAACACATAAATAAATGCAATGCAGATTCCAATGATTCCGGCCGTCAATGAGTTAATCCCTCCAACCGAGATCACAATGTACCCAAGAAACACATACGGGATCAGTTTTTCTTTTCCAATCATATTCATGATGAGAGCAAATCCCAGGGCCGGCAGGATACCTCCCGCGACTTCTAAACCGTGAGTCACAAATGTCGGAAGAGCATTCATCAGATTTACAACTACATCCTGCCCCACCATGTTGATAATAAACACCGGGAGAAACAGAAGCGGAATTGCCAGGAGCACCGGAAAAAGTGTCGCACATCTCCAAATGCCTCCTGCGTTTCCTTCCTCCGCATAATCATTTGCTTTCTTTACAAAGTATGTATTTACCACTTTTCTTAAGTTGGTCACAAAAGAGCCAAGCAGCCCGACCGGCACAGCCAGTGCGATGGCGGTCGTTGCACTCATGCCTGACCCAATTGCAATAGGAATCACGCAGGTCGCCGCCAGGCACTCATCTGTTGGCAGATTTCCGCCCGGCGCGATAATTCCCGCAAACACAAGGGCAATCCCTCCGCCGATGATCAATCCCTGCATTGGGTGACCCATCAATAATCCTGCCACAAGTCCGACAGTTACCGGACTCGAAATAAACAAAAAACCAAAGTACGAAAAGATCATTCCTCTGCACCACCAGTACATGATCCCCATCGTGACCGCAATTACCACAGTACTCATATTTTAACCTCCTACATTTTCTTTTTAACTGCATCAAAATTGATGGCAGAAATTTCAGGGATGGGCTGAACCGTAATTTCAACTCCCTCTGCATTCAGTTCTTCTAATTTTTCCAGTTCCCCTGCCGAAATCGCCACGCCGCTTGTAATTAAATTCTTCCCGTCTTCGTTGGGAACTGCCCCTACATTGAGAGAAGAAATTTGAACCCCTTTCCGGATCGTCCGGCAGCAGCTGTCAATATCTTTAAAAATAAGAAACACCGTATCGTTGGTTTTATCCAGAACGCTTTTTGCTTTATTCACAGTTACAATGTCCACAGCGGTACCCTTGGGCACTGCCATTTTGTAAATATCACTCATAAATTCATCGCTGCCCAGCACGTCATCCACAAGCACGATCCTTCTTACCGGGCTTACCTTTAACCATTTTGCGACGACCTGTCCGTGAATCAGACGGTAGTCAATCCTCACCATTTTAATATCCGCCATCTGTACACCTCCACTCTTCAATTGATTTGTTAGGACACAGGATTCCATCCTTGCCTGCCTCTGTACACTCCAAGATCAAATTGTCCAGAGAATTGTTCTCTCTGCATGATACAAACTGAATCAGCATCGGAAGATTGACACCTGTCAAAATCCCTACATTTTTTCTCATAGAAATTTTTAACGCAACGTTTGACGGTGTTCCTCCGAATAAGTCTGTCATGATCATGACGCCGGCACCTTCATCCAGACTTTCCACGTATTGCTCCAGTTTCTTTTCTCCAAGTTCAATGCTGTCTCCCGGGTTTAAAGTCCATGTCTCACAATTTTTCAATGGCCCCGAAAACATCTCGGCACTTTTCACCAGTTCTGCACAAGTATTTCCATGAGTTGCAATAATTAATCCGACCATTTTCTCCTCCTTTCCAGGTCTATTTTAAGGTTTCCTGACACTCGGCATACAATTTCCATATCACGCATCATTTCGCCTCTGCAAATATATACAGCAAAATCTGTGCCAACTTTTATTTTTTTGCAATAAAAAAAGCCTGTATTTTTTAAAACCGCATAAATACAAGCTCTTTTAGCACTTTATTTTTTAAATATTTTTTATCAAACTATAAATCATATGAATTTCCATATGGTTAATCGACACATTATACTGGGCTTCTATGACAGAAAAACTTTCCTTTAAGTTTTTTATAAAGCTTTCCCGACACTTTAAACTTTGTGTCGGATTACTCTCTGATAATTGTCCTTTTTCCAGGATCAGTCGTTCCACCATCACACAAATATGAATATAAAGCATTTTTTTCAAATCAATAGGATAATTCTCTCCCTCCAAAATTTCCAGCCTCGTCACTGCTTTTTCCACATCGTCTAAAATCTTGTCCGGATTGAGAATCGTCAGCTGGCCGATCAAGTTTCTTATGGTAAAACTGCGGACAATATTTTCAATAAACTTCTGAACCTTTTCCTTATCAAAATATTTGCCTACTGTTGCATAAATGACCTCTTCTCCCCGTTTGTCTATCAGTTCATTCAAATGAATCGCGGTATAATCCTCCGCCTCCAATTTACTCGTAGTAACAACAAACTGTACATTATACTTCCGGAAAACATCACACTGGCTCCCGTTCCTCTGCAAATCCGGAAACGGCATCTCCACTACCTCCAGTTCGATTCCTTCCAGGCACTCTTTGAGAAGAGTCTTCATTTTCACCGCAGTCCCAAGCCCCGTGATACAGCATAAAACGATGGCTTTCGGTTTCTGTCTGCTGGGCACATACGACTTTTTCGTCACATGGTGAGACAGAATATTGTCCATAATACTCTGAAGATCTTCATGACGCAGGATTCTCTCTCCCGCTTCTAATGCCATTTCCGTAGTAATATTGTTGACAATGCCAAGATCCCCTTCAATATCGTCTTTTAAATCCTTGGATATGCTCAGCAGCGACCCCATATCTACAAAGATCAGCAGGCCTTTTGACGTATTGGTATTTTTCAAATATTTTTTTATCCTCGACACAATTTCACTTTTCGGTGTATCGTATGCCATATCAAACGCCTCAAAGATATAGGTCTCAAACACCCTGTTCACCGTGCTTGCAATGCTGGACGCTGTCGCAGGTCCGTGGGATACAATAATGGCATTGGTATAATCCCCATCCTCCTTTGCCATACTGTAAAAATACAGCATAACAAATAATCTCACAAACCAGGGACTTGTCTCATAATCCATGGTCTGGTGAATCATCTCCGTAAAAATCAATCCCATTTTATAGTAGCGGTACATGACCGGCTGCAGTTTCCTGACGATGATCTCGTATTGACTGTCATCGGGTTTGTCACTCTGATTATTCAGGTCATATAAGATTTTTACAAACACCATCTCCATAACCCCATTGTATTTTAAGCCGTAATTGTCCTGAAGATACACTAAAATATTGTTGACCGCCTGGTTATAGAGATTTTGTATAAATGGGTCCATTTCCCGATAAATGACATCGTCTATCATATGATTGATCTCATCATAAATAATTTTGCGGAACCGAACCTTTGATATCTTCTTTTCCAGATATTCATATACTGCCGTGACAATGGTCTCTGCCGGGAAATACACATGGATCTGCTCCGTTGTCAAAATATACTGAACCGACTCTTTTTCCGATGAAATCTCAACGTCTTGATTTACATAAGGAACTGAACCGATGCCTGTCATAAACTTCTGTGTATCTGATAAATGTCTCAGCTTTAACGGTACTGTCCCCTTTTTATCTTCCGCCTCATTATAAGCCTTTGTACATGACAGCTTAATAATATTGCGCAGGCTCCCGATGTTCCCTTTTCCCTGAAAGGTCAGCAATCGGTTGATCACATTGCTGCTCACCAAAAAGCTGCATTCCATGACAAATGTCTCCTGATGAATCAGATAAATGATCAGCTGATATCTTTCCTCCAGAGTCCGCTCGTGAAACGGAGGAAGTGTCACCTCCACCGGAATCCTTCTTAAAAAAGTATCCAACATGGATTCCTTCCCCTCTGTCGTAGCGAAAATCAGCCTGACATTGAGTTCAATGTTATGTCCATTATCACCGACCCGTGACACAACCCCTTTATCCATATAATGAAATAATTTCTCCTGTCCTTCCGGAGAAAGACGGTGTACCTCATCTAAAAATAAATACCCATTATCCGCTTCCTCGATCAGCCCCCTCGTATCTGTGTGGGCCCCAGTGAAAGCACCTTTTTTATATCCAAACAAGACAGAAGACAGCAGTTCCTTATTGTTTGCATAGTCTGCACAGTTTAAAACGACAAACGGGGCATCCTCTGGTATTGTGTGGATATACTTTGCATATTTATAAATGTACTCGGCCAGCAGACTTTTTCCCGCGCCACTTGGGCCAAACAGTAAAATAGGCATATCCCGTTTGAGATATATCGCAGACAGCTTGCACTTTTCCACCGTCTCCTTCAGACTTTTGTCCGCACCAATAAAGGACGCAAACGGATCGTCGGAAAATACCGAATCTTTTTCTATATAAGAAAACATCACCGGACGTGTTTTCTCCTTCCGGACGATTTCATCTCTGGCAAGCTCATTTAAGATAGCACTGGCTGTATTCCTTTGAATCCCCAGACAATCGGCGATTTCTTCTGCGGTCTGCTTATTTCTGTTTTCCTGAAGAAGTTTTATAATGTTGTTTTTGTTTCCTGGTTTTCCCATTAATCTCTCCCATGCCATTGGATTTGTGGTTGGCTTTCCTTATAAGAGAAATATAGCATGGCAGTGGGGTTTTGTCACTTGTGAATGTGTTTTCATATACTGTAGCTGCTTTGCTCTTCCGACCGATTTCCATGAAACTTCTTTTCGGACTCTTGTTTTTAGAAATCGAGGTTGACATTTGTCCCTATATGGGCAGGCATTACATGTCTCTATTTTGAAATATGCAACAGAGCGATCATTTCCAGAATCATATGTGCATTCTTCAGGAGAACTGCCATTCACGCATTCTATCAAAAAGTGTCCATCCTCAAAAGCCTGCCGTTTGTGGATGTATTTTGATGTTGTATGTTAAAAAAAATCTGGTCTACTTGGCCATAATGGAGTAGACGCTTGATCCTTTAATAAAACTAGGTTTATCAAAGCAAGTAATTCATTAAACAAGATCTCTACATCCTGTGGGTTCATAAGAATCTGCTCATCTTCTGTCTGAGGTATACCCTCTATTTCATACTTTTTCTAACCAATCCATATATAATTTTTTCAGCACAATTTTTATATGCTCTTTCCAAATTTTCAATAAGTGATGTCATTGTATCCTTATTTTGAATTTGAAGTAACATGGTCAAAAAGTCAGCATCTGTAAAATATACTCTACAACCATTCTTTAAGTACAAAAATCTCGTAAGTTTCCCCTTCCTAATTATGTAGTTCTCGTTTATTTTTCTTACGTTCTCTCCAATATCTTTCATCTAAGTCTTCTACAAAATTACTCATCCTTTTTCCTTCAGTGAATTTTGAATCCATAATAACTATTCAAATAATTTTGTAATATCTCGATACCGATTTACCACCCGGTAAATCTCAACATACTCTTCCCCAACTTTATAAATGATTACATAATTTTCCCATACTGCATACTCATAATTTGTTCGGAAACTGACTCTTTTGGAAAGATCTGCCCCCATCTCGGGAAACAGTTGAATATTCTCAAATTTACTATAGATTTCTTTGATCGTCTTTGCAGCATATTCTGCAT